>JAFSVP010000082.1 GCA_017444905.1 Bacteroidales bacterium | reverse complement strand
TTTTGAGGACGAGAGAGGCCGATTGGCCTTTGGGTTAGAAAAAGTAAATAGAGTGACCAATAATCGCTTATTAGTCACCCTCTCTTTTTAATATCCGGCTCTCTTAGTCAGAGAACTTTGCCTTGAGGAATTCGCGGTTGAGGCGGGCAATGTGAGCCACGGTGATACCCTTGGGACACTCGAGCTCACAGGCCCTGGTGTTGGTACAGTTACCGAAGCCGAGCTCGTCCATCTTGGCGACCATAGCCTTGGCGCGGCGTTTTGCCTCGGGACGGCCCTGGGGCAGAAGGGCGAGGGAACTCACCCTGGCAGCTACGAAGAGCATCGCAGAACCGTTCTTGCAGGTAGCGACGCAGGCTCCGCATCCTACGCAGGCGGCCGCATCCATACTTTCCTCAGCCTTGTCGTGGGAAATGAGGATATTGTTGGCATCCTGGGCCGAACCGGTACGCACCGAGATGAAACCTCCGGCCTGGAGAATCTTGTCGAAAGCGCCCCTGTCGACCACGAGGTCCTTGATTACGGGGAATCCTGCACTGCGCCAGGGCTCTACGGTAATGGTAGCGCCGTCTTTGAAGTGACGCATAAAGAGCTGGCAGGTAGTCACGTGGTCGTCCGGACCGTGGGCACGGCCGTCGATATACAGCGAACAGGCTCCGCATATACCCTCACGGCAGTCATGATCGAACGATACGGGGCCGCTGCTCTGGCAGCCGCGCTCGACTGCCACTGGGTCGCAACCCTCGCGAATCAGCTGCTCGTTGAGAATGTCGAGCATCTCAAGGAAGGAAGCATCTTCCTCGATACCAGAAATATGATAGGTCTCGAAATGGCCTTTGGCCTTGGCGTTTTTCTGGCGCCAGATCTTGATATTGAATTCCATAATTAGTCTTTGTAATTTCTGGTAATAACCTTGATATTCTCGTACACGAGGGGCTCCTTGTGAAGCTCGGGCTCAACATTGTCGCCCTTGTATTCCCAGGCAGCGACATACATGTAATTGGCGTCGTCGCGCTTTGCCTCGCCTTCGTCGGTCTGGCTCTCAACCCTGAAATGACCGCCGCAGGACTCGTTGCGGTTGAGGGCGTCGCGGGCCATAAGTTCGCCGATTTCAAAGAAATCTTCAAGCCTGAGGGCCTTTTCAAGCTCCTGGTTGAATTCGAACTGGGTGCCTGTAACCTTGACGTTCTTGTAGAAACGCTCGCGGAGCTCCCTGATAAGGCTGATAGCCTTCTCGAGGCCAGCCTTCTCGCGGGCCATTCCAACGTATTCCCACATAATGTGGCCGAGCTGCTTGTGGATGGAATCCACTGTCTCCTTGCCGTTGATGGCAAAGAGCCTGTCGATACGGGCCTGGACGGCCTTCTCGGCCTCTACGAACTCGGGAGCGTTGATATCGGTCTTGGGCTCCGAGAACTTCTGGGAAAGATAGTCTCCGATAGTGACGGGAACAATGAAATATCCGTCTGCAAGGCCCTGCATAAGGGCGGATGCTCCAAGACGGTTGCCGCCGTGGTCGGAGAAGTTGGCCTCGCCGATGGCGAAGAGTCCGGGAATAGTGGTCTGGAGGTCGTAATCAACCCAGATACCTCCCATCGTATAGTGGATGGCGGGATAAATCATCATAGGCTCCTCCCAAGGAGAGGAAGCGGTAATCTTCTCGTACATATCGAAAAGATTGCCGTAGCGCTCAGCCACCTTCTTGTGTCCGAGCCTGTTGATAGCCTCGGAGAAGTCGAGGAACACGGCCTTGCCAGTCTCGTTCACACCAAATCCGGCGTCGCAGCGCTCCTTCGCGGCACGGGAAGCCACGTCGCGTGGAACAAGGTTGCCGAATGCGGGATAGCGGCGCTCGAGGTAGTAATCCCTGTCTTCTTCAGGAATCTGGGATGCCTTTATTTCGTGTTTGCGCAGCTTCTCGACATCTTCCATCTTCTTGGGAACCCAGATACGGCCGTCGTTGCGGAGCGACTCCGACATAAGGGTAAGCTTGCACTGCTGGTCGCCGTGTACGGGGATGCAGGTGGGATGAATCTGCGCGAAGCAGGGATTTGCGAAGTAAGCTCCCTTCTTGTAGCACTGTACTGCTGCCGAGCCGTTGGAATTCATTGCGTTGGTGGAGAGGAAGTAGGTATTTCCGTATCCGCCGGTGGCAATGATGACGGCGTGGGCTCCGAACCTTTCAATCTGCCCGGTTACGAGATTGCGGGTGATGATACCCTTGGCCTCTCCGTTGATGACTACGAGGTCGAGCATCTCGTGGCGGGGATAAGACTTGACGGTGCCGGCTGCAATCTCTTTATTCAGGGATGCATAAGCGCCGAGAAGCAGCTGCTGGCCGGTTTGACCGCGGGCGTAGAAGGTACGGCTGACCTGTACTCCTCCGAACGAACGGTTGGCAAGATATCCGCCGTATTCGCGGGCGAAGGGGATACCCTGGGCGACGCACTGGTCGATAATCGACGCGCTCACCTCGGCAAGACGGTAAACGTTGGCCTCGCGTGCGCGGTAGTCACCTCCCTTGATGGTATCATAGAAGAGGCGGTACACGGAATCGTTGTCGTTCTGGTAATTCTTGGCGGCGTTGATACCTCCCTGTGCGGCAATGGAATGGGCGCGGCGGGGAGTATCGCTGATACAGAAAATCTTGACGTTGTATCCGAGTTCACCGAGAGTGGCGGCTGCGGAAGCTCCTCCGAGACCGGTACCGACCACTATGATTTCAAGTTTTCTCTTGTTGTTCGGACTTACGAGATGAATTTCCGACTTACGCTTGGTCCATTTCTGGGACAAAGGTCCTTCGGGAATCTTTGAAGAAAATTTATCGGCCATTTTATTTTATTTATAGGTTTCCGGAATAATCACGCAATATTAGTCATTTTTCAACACAACTCCAAAGACTGTTACTGAAACAGGGTGCCTTCCTCAGGCTCTTTTTCAAGTCCGAGGTGTTTGTATGACAGTTCAGTGGCTATTCTGCCTCTCTGAGTACGGACTATAAAACCCTCTTTTATAAGGAAGGGCTCATAGACTTCTTCATAAGTACCCTGGTCTTCACCTATGGCGGTAGCTATTGTGTTAGCCCCCACGGGGCCGCCCTTAAAGGTATTGATGATGGTGCGAAGTATCCTGTTGTCGATTGAGTCGAGACCGCGGGTATCTATCTTGAGCTTATTCAGGGCATATTTTGCAATATCGAGATTGATGAATCCGTCTCCCACCACCTGGGCGAAATCCCTCACCCTCCTCAGAAGTCCGTTGGCTATTCGGGGCGTACCCCGGCTGCGAAGGGCGATTTCGTGCGCCGCATCGTCTTCTATGGCTATTTTAAGGATGGAAGAACTTCTCTTCACTATTTTTTCAAGATGCCCGGTATCATAATACTCGAGGCCGCAGTTGATTCCGAACCTTTCCCTGAGCGGGGCGGTGAGAAGACCGGCCCTCGTGGTGGCTCCCACAAGAGTGAAAGGATTGAGAGATATCCTTACGGAACGAGCTCCGGGCCCCTTGTCTATCATTATGTCTATGACATAATCTTCCATTGCGGAATAAAGGTACTCCTCGACCTCAGGAGAAAGACGGTGAATCTCATCGATAAACAGGACGTCGCCTGCATTAAGTGAGGTGAGGAGTCCGGCAAGATCGCCGGGGCGGGCGAGCACGGGGCCTGACGTTACCTTTATATTAACCCCCATCTCATTGGCTATAATAAAGGCCAGGGTTGTCTTGCCCAGACCGGGAGGACCGTGGAAAAGCGTATGGTCCAGGGCCTCACCGCGCATCTTGGCGGCCTTTATGTATATTTCGAGATTGGACACTATTTCTTTCTGGCCCGTGAAGTCCACGAGCTCATGGGGACGGATTATTCCGTCAAAATCCTTATCTTTGTCTTCTACAGAAGTGTGAGGATTGAAATCTTCCATCGACGAGTTTCTTAATAAATACAAATATAGTTTTTTATATTGAGATTTGAAATCTTTTGTTAGTCCGGTTGAATTGTTGATAACCTTATAAATTATTTATAGTCAAATTATTATTTTTATTACTGCGGTTGATATCAAGGTTTATAGAATACTGTTTTAATGTTGAAACCGGAGCCGTTCCGCGAAATTAACTTTTACAGGCTGGTTTCAACAGTAATATAAACAGGATATGAACATAAATAAGAGGGTAAATGTTGATAAGCGGTAAAACCAGCGCTATACTGAAAGCAAGAATTCTTTCTGAAAAGGAAGTGTTCTGCAAATCCCTCTTTTTGTCGGCAAGGTGGTTTGTAATGAGCCAGGTTGCGCCGTCCTGCATCAACTTTGTTATACTCCCTGGAAGAGAATCCGCTGAATATTGTGCATCAGACCTTTACAGCCTGGTGGAGGGTGACAGGGTGTTCTTCCTGCCTTCATCCGGGAAAAACGTGGAACGAAGCAATTATAAGTCTTCGCTGAGCGTACAGAGGACTTCAGCCATTCAGGCCATAAATGACTATAAAGAAGGTACACTATATATAATAAGTTATCCGGAGGCACTTGAAGAACCAGTTCCTGACAATAAAAGCATCAGCGACTGTATTCTGAAACTCTCTCCCGGAATGACGGTCAAGTTCGGTTCCATCCCCGAAATACTCTTCTCAGAAGGCTTTGAGAAGGTGGATTTCGTATCGGCTCCGGGTCAGTTTGCGGTGCGCGGATCGATAATAGACATATTTTCATATTCCGACAACAATCCTTTCCGTATATCTTTCTGGGGTGATGATATAGAGTATATCAAGACTTTCGACTGCAACACCCAGCTCTCGGTTTCCGAAAAGAGTGAAGCTCTCATAGTATCTTCAAAAATAGCGGAATGCGACGAAGGGGGAGTAAGTGTTTTCGATATTCTTCCGAAAGACACTCTGCTCTGGCTGGATTCTTTCGACATGTACGCAAAGAATGAGTTCCTTGCAGACGCAGAAGGCTTCAGAAAGGTATATACCGACGTTCCACTTGACAGGCAGGATGCAGAGCCTGTTGTATTCGACATTGCTCCACAGCCCGTATTCAACAAGAACTTCGACCTGCTTGAAGGAGACATCCGCAGCAAAAGCGAAAACGGTTACAAGATATACATTTACGGAGAGCGTCAGAGCCAGCTCAACCGCATAGAATCCATTCTTTCACAGAGCGGCTGCCTGCTTCCGCAATTCGTGAAAGGGAAGAATATCCACAGCGGATTCATAGACCGCGAAGACAGGATATGCTGTTATTCCGACCACGAAATATTCGACCGCTTCCACCGGGTGGAAATACGCCGCAGCGTCGAAAAGACGGAGCAGCTCACAATAAACGACCTTAATTCCTTCAATATAGGCGATTACGTGGTCCATATAGACCACGGCATAGGTATTTTCGGCGGACTTGTAAGAATATATGACGACCACGACAGGCCAAAGGAGGTGGTTAAACTAACCTACCGTGGAGGAGACGTAGTTTTCGTGTCGGTGAACGCACTGCACAAGATATCCCGCTTCAAGCCGCGCGACGGCGAGGTTCCGAATATCAACAAGTTGGGTTCCAAGACCTGGCAGGCTATGAAGAACAGCGCCAAGAGCAGGGTGAAGGATATAGCGAAAGACCTTATAAACCTTTACGCAAAACGCAAGGCTTCAAAGGCTTACGCTTTTTCTCCAGACACCTATCTGCAGGAGGAGCTGGAATCTTCGTTTATGTATGAAGACACTCCCGACCAGGAGCTTGCCACGAAGGCCGTAAAGCAGGATATGGAGGGAATTTGCCCTATGGACCGCCTGGTGTGCGGCGACGTCGGGTTCGGAAAGACGGAAATTGCCGTCCGTGCCGCTTTCAAGGCAGCCACAGATGGCAAGCAGGTGGCCATTCTCGTCCCTACCACAATCCTTGCCCTGCAGCATTATCACACTTTTTCAGAGAGACTCAAGAATCTTCCCTGCACAGTTGATTACGTCAGCCGCCTTCGCAGCGCGAAGGAAATCAGCTCCATAAAGGAAAGACTCGCTTCCGGGTCAATCGACATACTCATAGGCACACATAAAATAATAGGGGGAGCTTTCGAATTCAGGGACCTCGGCCTTCTCATTATCGACGAGGAGCAGAAATTCGGCGTTGCGGCGAAGGAGAAACTCAGGCAGATGCGTTCCAATATTGACACCTTGACGCTTACCGCCACCCCCATCCCGCGCACCCTGCAGTTCTCGCTGCTCGGAGCCCGCGACCTCAGTATAATCAACACGCCTCCCCCTAACAGGATTCCCGTCCAGACCGAGATTATTCTTTTCGATAAAAAAGAGATAAAGAGCATAATCGAATACGAACTGAACAGGGGAGGCCAGATTTTTTTCCTTCACAACAAGGTTGAGGAGCTTGATTCGATATATGAAATACTTCACAGGCTCATACCCGATATGAAGATATGCGTCGCCCACGGGCAGATGAAGGCTCAGGATCTGGAAGACAGGATGCTTGAGTTTATCCGAGGCGACTACGATATGCTGCTCTGTACCACCATTATAGAGAACGGACTCGACATCCCGAATGCCAATACCATAATAATAAATCAGGCCCAGAACATAGGTCTGAGCGACCTTCACCAGCTTCGGGGAAGGGTGGGAAGGTCGAACCGCAAGGCATTCTGTTATCTGATAGTTCCGCCTCTTACCGGCATTACCGAAGACGCCCGCCGAAGGCTCAGGGCCATAGAGGAATTCAGCGACCTCGGCAGCGGATTCAACATAGCGATGCAGGATCTTGACATACGCGGAGCCGGCAATCTTCTGGGCGCCGAACAGAGCGGATTCATTACTGAAATGGGCTTCGAGACCTATCAGAAAATACTTGCCGAGGCGATGGAGGAACTGGGTATGGAAGCCGGTTCCGTACCTGTCAATGCAAAAAGCGCTTATACTGCCGACTGCACCGTTGAAACCGACAAGCCGGCCAGGATACCGGATGAATACATTGATATAACGGCCGAAAAGATAAGAATTTACAAACAGCTCGACTCTATGGTTTCCGAACGCGAGATTGACAATTTCGCCTCGCAGCTCGCCGACCGTTTCGGAGCTTTTGACGAAGAGGTGTCAAATCTTTTTGAAGTAGTAAAAATACGCAACATAGCTGCCTCACTCGGGTTCGAGAAGGTAATCGTGAAGAACGGAATGCTCATAATGTTCTTCATTTCCGACCAGCAGTCTTCCTATTTTGAATCCGGCACTTTCACCCATATTCTCGACAGGGTGAACGCCGGTCTTGCCGGCCTTGAATTCAAGCAGGGCGAGGGAAAACTCAAACTCATAACAAGAGGAGTCGACACTCTTGAAAAAGCCCGTTCCATACTCTCAAAATTGCAATAATTTTTTGTACTTTTGCAATTTGTAGCCCTTTATGGAATGGCGAATCTATTGGTCGAAATAGGCAACACCGCGGTAAAAGCGGCCTGGTCCGAGGAATCGGTGCTGGGCAAGACTTTCCGATACCAGGGAGAGAAGGTGGTGGATTTCATCATCTCCCTGTGTGAAAGGCAGTTTCCTATGGTGATGACCGTGGTCTCGGTGAAGAATATAACTTCTGAAGAAGAAAAAAGGCTCTCGGCCCAGTGCCAGTACCTCCTGCTTCTCGACCCCTCGCACCGCGACTCCCTTTCCTCATACGGAATTCCTGAGTACCTGCCCTACGACAGGGCGGCGTCACTCGTGGCTGTCCGCTACCTTTTCAAAGGAAAGTCCTGTACCGTGTTCGATTTCGGCACCACCCTTACAGTAGATTTTACCGACTCCCAGGGGAGATACCTCGGAGGCAACGTGTCGGTAGGCTGCCGTACCCGTTTCAAGGCTCTCAACAGGTATTCGAAGAATCTTCCTCTTTTCGATACCCCTGACGATTTTCCCTTCCCGGGAAATTCGGAAAAATCGTCCGTTGAGTCTGGAGTGATTTCAGGCATTATGTTTGAAATTGAGGGTTACGTTCGTTCAAATCCTGAAAATATCATAGTTTTTACGGGAGGAGACGCCATTTATTTTGCCAAGAGGATGAAAAACTCGATATTTGTAGTTTGCAATCTCGGTCTTATGGGCCTTGCCATTGTTACAGATGAATACATTAAGAAAAATATTCTGTAGGATTGCCGTGCTGTCAGTCGCCTTGCCGGGCGTCGGGCTTTCGCTCGCGGCCCAGTCTTACGGCTCATATACTCCGTATTCCATATTCGGCGTGGGCGACCTTTCGGAACCGGGGGCGGCATACAACAAGTCGATGGCGGGCACGGGCATAGCCACCCGCAACCACAGGTTCCTCAATACCGCCAACCCGGCTGCAGTCACCGCCCGCGACTCACTTGCCTTCATGGTTGACGTCTCCATGTTCCAGGACAACAAGTTCTTCAGGCAGGCCAATATGAAATCAGTCTCCAACACCACCGGAATAGGTAACCTTGCCATCTCTTTCCCTATTTGGAGAAGCAGTGCGATGACCTTGGGTATCAGGCAGTTCAGCAGTACCGGATATTCTTATGGTTATCGTTTCGAAGATCCTTCCGTCATAGGCCATACCGGGAACGTAACATACACGGCAACGGGAAGAGGAAGCATCTATCAGGCTTATGTGGGTGCGGGTGCAACGTTCTGGCGCCGCCTGTCGATAGGCGCGGAATTCCTCTTGTATTTCGGGAATACCAAGAAAACTTTTACCGAAAGTTTCGCGGAATCTTCATATAACGGAGCCTCCAACGGACACAATATCCGTATGCTTGCCCCTGCAGGCCGTTTCGGAATCCAGTACGAAATCCCGGTAGGCAAGAGCAGTTCCATAACTGCCGGAGCAGTTTACCGCACCTCCGCCAGAATGTCTGGCAATATAGAGAGTTACCGTTTTTCCTCCGGTTCTGCAGCCTCCGACACCCTTTACTACCGCAGCGGAGCGCCCATGGGCGTGAGCATAGCGTCGGAAGCCGGAGTCGGCCTTGCCTTCCGCAGCGGCGACAAGTTCAGCGCCGAGTTTAATTACACCCGCTCCGACTGGCGCGGCACAGCCCTTGACGTAACTGAAGGATTTACAGGCAACCTGGTGCAGTCGGAAGGCCACTCGAAATTCGGACTTTCGGTAGCGGACTCCTACAGGCTCGGCTTTGAATTCACCCCCAACCGCAACGACATCAGGTATTATTTCAAAAGGGTGACTTACCGCGCCGGAGCCTATTACAAGAACGATTATTTCACGGTCGACGGACACGGCATAAACGCCTTCGGCATCACTCTCGGAGCCACTCTTCCGGTGTTCCGCTGGTACAACGGAATAACCGTTGGTATGGATTTTGGTCAGAGAGCATCGACGGCAGGTAACCTGATACGCGAGAGGTATATCAATTTCTCGATAGGATTCAACCTCTTCGACATCTGGTTCCAGCAGCCAAGATATGATTAATCAATGATTTAAACCAATATGAAAAAATTAGCACTGACAGTAATCAGCCTTGCTATCATAATCCCGGCCCCGAAGCTTTCGGCCCAGGATATGAGCAAGTACGGCCCCAACGCCCAGGAGTGTGTCAAGTACCTCTCCTACTATTCAGAGTATTACAAGCAGAAGAATTACGACGACGCCACTCCCAACTGGCGCAAGGCATATTCGGTGTGTCCTCCCACCTGCAGCCAGAACCTGCTTATCCACGGTTCCGAACTCGTTTCCAAACTCCTTGCCAAGAACGCCGGCAAGCCCGAGGCGGCAGGACTTCTCGACACCCTGCTCATGCTTCAGGACCAGAGGGCGAAGTACTATCCCAAGTATGCCGCCACGGCACTCAACAACAAGGCAAGCTACGCTGCAAGGTACATGAAGAACGACCCTCAGCGCGTGTTCGGCATCTACGAGAGCGTAATCACCGAACTCGGAGCCGAGACCAAGGCTTCCGTGCTTTTCAACGACTTCAAGGTGGCAGTCGACCTCTACAAGGCCGGCAAAGTGGGAACCGAGGAAGTGCTCAACTACTACCAGCGCGACCTTTCAATGCTCGACGCCATCACTCCTTCTTCGGAGATTGAAAAGACCCAGATAACCAATTTCCGCAAGGATATCGAGAACCTCTTCATTTCCAGCAAGGTGGCTACCTGCGACGACCTGCTCGCCCTGTTCGGCCCCCGCTACGAGGCCAATCCCAACGACCTGCAGCTTGTCACCAATATAGCAAAGATGCTGAGCCTGGCGGAGGACTGTGTCGACAATGACCTGTACCTCAATGCGGTAACTTCGATGTACACCCTTGAGCCTTCAGCCTCCTCGGCATACTATCTCTACAAGCTCCACAGCTCCAAGGGCAATGTCGCGGATGCTGTCCGCTACCTGCAGGAGGCCATAGGCAGCGAAGATCTCGAAGTTTCAAAGAAGGCCGAGTACAACTACGAACTCGCAGTTTACTCCTTCAAGAACGGTCGTTCCGCAGCAGCCTACGAGGCTGCAGCCAAGGTACCCGAACTCGACGAGGGTCTTGCCGGCAAGGCTTACCTTCTTATCGGAACAATCTGGGCTTCAACCGTTTGCGGCGGTGATGAAATCGCAAAGCGTGCTCCTTACTGGGTAGCCTGCGATTATATGAACAAGGCCAAGGCCGCAGACGCTTCGCTTGCCGACGAGGCCAACCGATACATCGCGAACTACAGCCGTTATTTCCCCACCACCGCTGACGCCTTTATGTACAATATCGGCAAGGGCGAGTCCTACACCGTGGCCTGCGGCGGACTTCGCGCAACGACGATAGTCCGTACACAGGACAAATAGCAAGTGAATATCAAGGCAGGAATGATTCTGATGCTGGCAAGCGTGGCTGCGCTTGCCAGCATTGTCGTATCCTGCAACGGAAAGCTGGCCGAGGCTGACAAGCTCAACCTGAGCGAGACTCCGGTGCAGACTCTCCGCGATATGTTCGCCGTGCAGACGAAGAACGGAAAGGTGGAAATGCGCATCGAGGCTCCGCTGATGCAGACCTTCGAGAACGACACCAGCAAGACCGACCTCTTCCCGGAAGGGCTCTCGGTATATGCATACAATCCGGAAGGTCTTCTGGAAAGCCTGATTTTTTCCGACAGCGCAAAGCATTTCACCGACAAGACCAAGCGCAGCGACGATATCTGGTCGGCATTCGGCAACGTAGTGATACACAATGTACTGAAGCGTGAAACAATGGAGACGGACACGATTTACTGGGACGAGACCAACCGTGAGATTTACACCGACTGCTACGTCAAGATGTACTCTCCCGACGGTTTTATGCAGGGTTACGGAATGCGTTCCGACGACCACGCCCGCAATTCCATACTGCGCCGCCCCTTCAACAGCTACGGCGTCACGCGCAGGGATTCCACGGTCGTAATGATTGATTCCGTGAATTTTATTGGCGCTTTCCCAAAAAATTAGTAATTTCGCGCTCTCATATATTGATATAAAGTATAAAACAAATAACACAATGGCGGTTCTTCAGAAAATTCGCGTCAAATTCGGCCTTGCGATATCGATTATAATCGCACTGGCCCTCCTCTCATTCATCATCGATCCCAATACCCTGGAGTCTGCCCTGCAGTCGATGTCCTCCAAGTACGACGTAGGCAAGATAGCGGGCAAGAGAGTTTCTTATACCGATTTCCAGGAAAACGTGGACAAGTTCACTACTATCAACCAGATAGCCACCGGCTCTTCAGTCCAGGACGAGAACACCCAGACCCAGATCCGCAATGCCGCCTGGCAGGATTTCCTCGACAGGTATATGTTCATCGAGAACGCCAAGGCTGCCGGCATCCGCGTAGACAAAGACGAGCTCTACGACCTTCTGATGGGTTCGAACATTTCGCCCGTAGTTGAGCAGAACCGTAATTTTGCGGGTGAAGACGGTAAGTATTCCCCCGAGGTCTTCCAGGAATTCGTCCAGAATGCAAAAAGCGACGAGAGCGGCAGGCTAAATACTTTCTGGAACTATATCCAGAGCTCGGTCGTAACCCAGAAGTACTACGAGAAATACGAGGCCCTGCTGAACAATTCCTCGTATATGCCCAAGGTGTTCACCGACCTCGACATTGCCGAGACCAACACCACCGTGGACGTTGAATACGTTCCCGTGCCCTTCGACTACAAGGATTCCACCATCGTCGTGAGCGCCAAGGAAATACAGAACTATTACAACGCGCACAAGAAGGAGTACAAGCAGAAGGCAAGCCGCGACATCGAGTACGTGGTGTTCGAGGTCGAGCCCTCCGCCGACGACGTCGCCCGCATGGCCGAAGACATGGTCAGGCTGCAGGAAGAATTCTCCGCCGCCTCCAATGTCAGAAATTTCCTCGTGAAGAGCGGCTCCGACAAGCCTTACAGCGAGCGCTGGTACAGCAAGGACGAGCTTTCCGGCAACTTCTCTTCCGAAATTGCCGACTTCGCATTCAGCGGTTCCAACGAGGTTTCGCCCATTTACAGGAGCGGCAACCTTTTCCGCGTCGTCAAGACTATGGGAAGCGCCGTCATGCCCGGCTCCGTGTTCGTGAAGCATATCTTCTTCCGTGCCGGCAACCCCGACGCCCAGGCCAATGCCGACGCCGTGATGGCTGAGCTGAAGAAGGGAGGCGACTTCGCAGCCCTTGCAGCCCAGTATTCCGACGACAAGTCTTCCGCCTCCGACGGCTCTCTGGGCAGCCTCGGCTGGATGAGTCAGGTTTCCAAGATTGATGGCTTCGAGCCTTGCTTCTCGGCAAATATCAACAAGCCCTTCGTGCTCGACTCTCCTTACGGCAAGCACGTCGTAGTGGTTACCGACCGCAGGGACGTCGAGCTCCGCAAGCAGGTCGCAGTGCTCGAGAAGAAGGCCGTTGCAAGCAACGAGACCCAGAACAACTGCTATGCCCAGGCCAACCGCTTCGCCTCCATCGCAGGCGGCACCCTCGAGGGCTACCTCAGGGCAGTCGACAGCACCGGAGTGTATTCGCACAAGGCCAACCGCATCACCGAGTCCACTTCCAGCTTCGGCGGAGTGAGCCACGCCAAGCAGATTACCCGCTGGGCCTTCGACGCCAAGCCCGGCAAGGCTTCCGAAATCATCACCATCGACAACAACTACTTCTTCATTGCAGCCCTCAAGGCCGTGCGTGAAGACGGTTTCACTCCCGTGAACGAGGTTGCTGCCACTATCCACGAGACTCTGCGCTCCGAGCAGCTCAAGCTCAACACCTGCAAGAAGGTGGCTGAGAAGATTGCCGGACTTACCGATCTCGAGGCTGTTGCAGAGGCCTGCAAGGGCAGCGTCGCCAGCCGTGAGGGCGTTTCGTTCTCAGTCGCCGGCGGCACTCCCGCTCTCGAGCCCGCCTTCCTCGGCGCCGTAAGCAAGGCTCCGGAAGGAGAGATTTGCGGCCCTGTGGCCGGTGAAGCCTGCGTATATGTGTTCAAGCTCTCCAACCGCAAGACCGGCTCGTTCTACACCGAAGACGATGCCAAGGCCGAGGCTGAGCAGAAGGCCAGGTACGCTTCACAGATGATCATCCCCGTGATGACCGAGGCGGCCGGTGTCATCGACAACCGTCCCCGCTTCTATTAGAAGCCGTATATTTTTAAAACAACTTCTTGATTCTGAGCACCAGCGGCAGATGGTCGCTGACTCCTCCGAGGAAGCGAGGGCCTGAAAACGAGCGCCGGGGTTTCATCCCCCCGAAGCTGCGGTCCCGCTCCAGAAGGAAGGAATTCAGAAATACCGTTTCATTGACGGCCGCTTCACCCCAGAGGAAGTGGCCGTCAATCTTTTCCCACGCACCGTTATATTTAATGGTACCCTGCGAGCCGTCTTCCCACAGGTCGTCGTTGAAGTCGCCGCAGGCAACTACCGCCCTGCATCCGGCCATCATCAGTGAATCGGCGGCAAAGTTCATCCTCGCCATGGCGATGCTGCGCCTTCTTTCAGAATCGCTTCCAACCTTGGAAGGATGGTGGTTCACGAGCAGGGCGAACGGGCCGAAACGGGCTGAGAGAATGTCGCGGGTGGTCATTATGCGGCCGTTTTCATCGAATAAATGCAGGGCTTTGCCTTCGCATTCAGGGAAGGAACTTCTCCTGTAAAGAAGAGCGCAGTCTATTCCGCGCCTGTCGGGGGAGTCGAAGTGGAGGATGGAGTAATCGAGCTTTCGAAGCGCCGTGTTACGGAGGAGTTGCTCCAGCACGAAGAGGTCGCCGACCTCCATCAGGGCCACCGCGTCGGGTATCCGCCCTTCGGAGTCGGCGATGAGGAGAATCGTTTTGGCAATGGAGCTGCATTTGGAGCGGAAGCGGCTCTTCGTGTGCCGTCCGGTGCTGTCGGTCCTGTAATCCAGCAGGTTTTCGACGTTCCAGCTGACCAGAAGAAGGCTGTCGGGGTGAGGCTGCGGCGCGCTGTTTACGGCCATGCCGGGCAAAAGCGCCGAAAGAAGTAAAATCATAGTAAGTTTCATACCCGAAAGATAAAGATTATTCGTTATATTTGTATGATAAGATAAAAAGATATGTCATTGAAATGCGGAATAGTAGGCCTGCCGAACGTGGGGAAGTCCACGCTTTTCAACTGCGTGAGCAGCGGCAAGGCCCAGAGTGCGAATTTTCCTTTCTGTACCATTGAACCCAACCTCGGCTCGGTGAACGTGCCCGACAGGCGCCTGGACACGCTTGCCGATATATGCAAGCCCCAGAGAGTTATACCCGCCACGGTCGATATCGTTGACATAGCCGGCCTGGTGAAGGGTGCAAGCCGCGGCGAAGGCCTTGGCAACCAGTTCCTTGCAAATATCAGGGAGTGCGACGCCATCCTGCACGTGCTGCGCTGCTTCGACGACGGCAACGTGGTGCACGTCGACGGCTCCGTGGACCCCGTGCGCGACAAGGAGGTTGTGGATACCGAACTCCAGATAAAGGACCTCGAGACCGTGGAGAACAGGCTCGCCAAATGCGAAAAGGCCGGAAAAGCCGGCGATAAGGAGGCTCGCAAGCTCGCAGACCTGCTCCAGCGCTACCGCGAGGCCCTTCAGCATGGGCGCTCCTGCCGTACCGTGCAGCCGGTGAACGAGGAGGAAGCCTCTCTCGCACACGACCTTTTCCTGCTTACCAACAAGCCCGTGCTCTATGTTTGCAATGTTGACGATGCTTCAGCCGTTGAGGGCAATGCATACGTCGATGCCGTAAAGGCCGCCATAGCCGACGAGAACGCAGGGCTGCTGATAATCTCCGCCCGCACAGAGTCGGAGATTGCCGAAATGGACGATTTCGAAGAGAGGCAAATGTTCCTTGCCGACCTCGGCCTTGAAGAGTCGGGCGTAGTGAGGCTTATCCAGGGGGCATACAGGCTTCTGGGCCTCAGGACCTTCTTCACTGCCGGAGCCGACGAGTGCCGCGCCTGGACCATACACGCGGGCGACAAGGCCCCCCGGGCGGCGGGAGTGATACATACCGATTTCGAGAAGGGCTTCATCAGGGCGGAAGTCATCAAATACGACGACTTCGTGCAGTACAAGACCGAGGCCGCCGTGCGCGCCGCCGGAAAGATGGGCGTGGAAGGCAAGGAGTACGTAGTGCAGGACGGCGACGTGATGCATTTCCTTTTCAATATTTAATCAACTAATAATCAATAGAATAATGAAAAATAGAATTCACGGCAAGTTTCTCTCCCTCTTTGGGGAAGGAGGTGTTTTCTATGCGGCTGCAGGTCGCGTGAACCTTATCGGCGAGCACACCGATTACAACGGCGGATACGTATTCCCCGGAGCCATCGACAAGGGCGTCATGGCAGAAATCAAGCCCAACGGAACCACTGTAACCAGGCTCTTCTCCATTGATTTTGACGAATATGCAGAGTTTGACCTGGCTTCCGACGCCGTTCCCTCCCAGCACTGGGCCCGCTATGTCTATGGCGTGTGTCGCGAGACCGAAAAGCGCGGCGGCAAGGTTGCAGGCTTTGACGCCGTATTCTCTGGCGACGTGCCCGCAGGGGCCGGCCTGAGTTCGTCGGCTGCGCTCGAAAGCTGCTTTGCCTTTGCCCTCGACGACCTCAACGGCAACGGCCTCAGCCGTTTCGACCTTGCCCGCATCGGCCAGAGCACCGAGCATAACTACTGCGGAGTGAAATGCGGAATCATGGACCAGTTCGCTTCCTGCTTCGGAAAGGCCGGCCAGCTCATACGCCTCGACTGCAAGACGCTGGAATACAAGTATTTCCCCTTTAACCCGGAAGGATACAGGCTCGTCCTTCTCGACACCTGCGTAAAGCACAAGCTGGCCGACAGCGCCTATAACAAGAGGCGCGAGTCCTGCGAAAGGGCCGCCGCCGCAATCAGGAAGAACCATCCGGAAGTGGAGTTCCTCTCTGACTGCAAGAGGCTGTGGCTCGACGAGGTCCGCTCCGAAATCAGCGGCGAGGACTTCATACGCGCGGAATATGTAATAGGTGAGGTGCAGAGAGTTCTCGACGTGTGCGATGCCCTCGAGCGCGGCGACTACGAGACCGTGGGCGAGATGATGTACCAGACCCATTTCGGCCTGAGCCGCCTGTACGAGGTGAGCTGCCCGGAGCTCGATTTCCTTGCTTCTACGGCCCGCAGGATGGAGGTCACCGGCTCCCGTATGATGGGCGGCGGCTTCGGAGGCTGCACCATCAACCTCGTGAAGAACGAGCTTTACGACAAGTTCACGAGCACCGCAGCGGCCCTCTACCGCGAAAAATTCGGCCACGACCTCAAGATTTACGACGTGGTGATTTCCGACGGAGCCCGCAAGCTGTAGAGTTCAAGCTGCGCAGAGTGCCGTCCGGCCTTGCCTGACGGTAATCCTGCGACTGACTGGAGGATATGAATAAAACCGGGCGCGGACTGCTGATATTTGCCGTTCTCCTGTGTTGCGGCTTTCAGTGCCGCGCCCAGTTCTATACTTCCGGAAACGAGCCGGCCGGCCTTCGGTGGCGCACTTACACCACTGAAGACTACAAGCTGGTGTTTCCCGAAGGGCTGGATTCGCTCGCGCGTGTATATGCCCGCACTCTGGAAATAGTTAAAAAGCCGGTCGGGGCTACCGCGGGCTTCGTCCCGAACGCCAATTACAAAAAGCCACTTCCGGTAATCCTGCATCCTTACACGGCCAATGCCAACGGAATGGTGGCCTGGACTCCGAGGCGTATGGAACTGCTCACTACTCCACAGTCACAGGCCCCGCTTCCCTGCCCCTGGGAGCTCCATCTTGCCATTCACGAGTCAAGGCACGTGGCGCAGATGCAGTATGTCCACGAAAAGCCCTACAGGCCCTTCAGATGGTTTACCGGCGACCTTTTCGCAGCGGCCGCCTCGGTGCTGTACTGCGGCCCGGCCTTTTTCGAGGGCGATGCAGTAGTGGCGGAAACGGAGCTTACTTCTTCGGGCCGTGGGCGCACGGCCGACTTCCTGGAGTATTACAGGGCAAGTTTTGCCGACGGAGATTACCGCAATTACTGGCGCTGGCGCTATGGCTCTCAGCGTTATTACACGCCTGACCATTATACCATAGGTTATATACTCAATTCCGGTATTCGCACCGTTTATGACGCTCCGGATTTCACGGCAAGGTATTACGGGCGCATTTTCCGCCATAAATGCTGGCCCTGGCCCCTTTTCAACCTGCAGGGGACGGTAAATGAAGTTTCCGGCAAGCGCTTCCGGGAGGCTTTTTCCGAAGTATGCGACAGCCTGTCTGCACAGTGGAAGGAACTGCGCGACGCCCGCGCGCCGTTTATGCCTATGCAGCCGGTCGCAGGAGGAGAAAGGCTCTTTACCGAGTATTACGGCACCGCCGCTTCGGACGGGCGGCTTTACAGCCTTCGCAAAGGCCTCGACCGTACTCCGGAGGCAGTGACTCTGCTCCCTGACGGACGGACCTCCGTGGCAAGGAACTTTGCCTACGGCGTGCCGAGGCTAAGGGCCGCAGCAGGAAAGATTTACTGGCAGGAAACCATACGCGACCCCCGTTGGGAGCGCATTTCCTGGTCGGTAGTGAAGTATTCCGACGACGGCCTGAAGACCGTAAAAACCTTAACCCGGCGCAGCCGCTACTACAACCCGGCACCGTCTGCTGACGGAGAGTCCGTCGCCGTGGCCGAGTACCCTGTAGAAGGCGGCTCGGCCCTTGTGATTCTGGGCGCCGGCGGCTCTGTAAAGAAAAGAGTGCCCGCGCCTTCGGGAATGCAGCTCGCAGAACCGGTGTGGGTGGGTGAAAGCATTTATGTATCGGCAGTTACGGAAGAAGGTACGGGAATCTACGAACTCTGCGGCGAAGGCCCGGAGGCCTGTTTCAAGCCCGTCCTTGCGCCCCGCAGCGTAGTAATAAAAGACCTGTTCTGCTACTCCGGCAAGCTATTTTTCAGCTCCGATGAATGCGGTGTGAACGAACTATTCTGTCTTGAGCCTGACGGCGCGTACAGGGTTACGAACACTCCGCAGGGCGCATCCGCTTTCGTCTTTTCAGAAGGATACCTTTATTATTCTTCGCTTACGCGCGAGGGCCGCGGAATGTACCGCACTGCCGTGGATTCGCTTGTGTGCGAAAAATCTTCGTTCAACGGAGGAAAAACCGTATATGCCGAGGCCGAAAAGCTGAGCGCCACCGCCCCGCTGAAGGTGGATGCTTCGCAGGAGCCGGAAATAGGAGAGTCAAAGCCTTACAGCCGCCTTGCCAATGCCGTGAGGGTGCATTCCTGGCTGCCGCTGTATGTGAATCCCGACGCGGTAGAGAGCCTCAGCGCTTCCTCCATTACCTCTTCCGCTACGCTCGGAGCCACCGCCTTCTTCCAGAACGAGCTCGAAACCCTCACCGGGACGGCAGGGTATTCGCTTTACCGGAGCGGCGGAGAGTGGCACAATATGGGAGAGCTGCATTTTGCCTACAGGGGTCTGTATCCTGTAATTGAAGGCAACCTGTCGATATCTGACGAGCAGCCAACACGCACATTCCTCAATATGAATTACAAAGGGGCCGGAAGCGGCTTCGGCTTTAGTTCCGAGCCTGTGGCCGGCATTCCTTCTCTGAATGCATCGCTTCAGGTTTACGTTCCCCTTCAGTTCTCGTCGGGAGGATGGTCGAGGGGCGTAGTTCCGCAGCTACGGGCCAGCATGTCGAACAGCGTGATTTCTCACGGAGAGAACCGCCTGATGAACAGGGTTACGGCGAGCGTAAGGGCCTATTCCGTGCAGTACGTGCCCTCTTCCTGCATTTATCCCAGACTCGGCGCAGGCCTCGAAGCCGGCCTCAGCGCAAGGGTCGGGGCGTCGTACCTTCTGGCCCCGGATGCATATTTTTATGCCTACGGCTATCTCCCCGGAGTGATGAGAACGCACGGAGTAAGGCTGTCGGCTACGGTCCAGACTCCTCTTGGCGAGGCGCCGTTCTGCGAAAGGTATGTAAGCGTGCTCCCGAGGGGGATGCGCTCCTATGGGCAACTAGCCTCAAGACTTGCCGGAAGCCCGCTGCAGAGCTGTTTTACCTTTGATTATGCCTTCCCCTTCCTCGCCCTTGACGGCGTGCTGGCTTCTCCTGTAGTGAGCCTTCGCAATATGGAATGCACCCTGCACGCCGATTATTCGTACTTTGCAGGAGGCTCCGGTAAGGCTCCGACGAATCTCGGGAGCGTCGGCGCCGACCTCGTGCTGCGCCTTTCAAATTTCCTGTGGGTGCCTTACGACACCCGGGTGGGAGTGAGCTACTATTATAATATCGGCGCCCCTTCCTACGGCGTCCATTCGCTTGGCGCCGTCTTCAGCATCAACCTGTAGAAGACTTAGAAGCTGTTTAAATCTTCTCGTCAATAAAATTTCAACAGCTTCTGAATCAGAGAACTCTCCTGTAAACGGTGAAGCGGTAGCAGACTCCGCTGGCACGGTCCGTAGCTTCGGGCGTGGAGGTTTCAGGCTCCCAGACCGCCGCGTCGATTTCCGGGAAAAACGCATCGGCTCCGGGCACCGCCGTATCGACGTGTGTAATGTAAAGTTTGTCTGCGAGTTGCAGAGTGCGCCCGTAGAGCTGCGCCCCGCCTATGATGAAGCATTTCTCCGCCGGCTCTGCCGCCGCGAAGGCCTCTTCAGGGGTGCGCACGCAGCACACGCCGGGAATGTCGGAACGGGTGATTACTATGTTCTTCCTCCCGGGGAGCGGCCTTCCGATGGATTCATAAGTGACTCTTCCCATTATCACCGGAAAGCCTGAAGTAACTCTCTTGAAATACTTCAGGTCTTCGGAAATATGCCAGGGGAGCTGCCCCCGTATGCCTATCGCCCCGTCGGCGGCCACTGCGGCTATGATGCACTTCTCCATATCTACACGGCAACCGGGGCCTTGATTGCGGGCCAGGGGTCGTAGCCTTCGAGCGTGAAGTCTTCGTAACGGAAGTCGAAGACGCTTTTCACCTCCGGATTCAGGAGCATACGCGGGAGGGGCCTGGGCTCGCGCGAGAGCTGCTCCCGTACCTGCTCCATATGGTTGAGGTAAATGTGCGTGTCGCCCGTGGTATGGATGAACTCGCCGGGCTCAAGGCCGCAGCTCTGGGCAATCATCATCGTAAGCAGGGCGTATGAAGCTATGTTGAAGGGGACTCCGAGGAAGGTGTCGGCGCTGCGCTGGTAGAGCTGGCAGCTGAGTTTGCCTCCGGCCACGTAGAACTGGAAGAGGCAGTGGCAGGGCGGCAGGGCCATTTTGTCGATATCGCCAGGGTTCCAGGCGCATACGAGCATCCTGCGGGAGTCGGGATTGTTGCGTATGGTGTCGATGACCTGCGAGAGCTGGTCGATGCTGCGTCCGTCGGGAGTCTGCCAGCTGCGCCACTGGTGGCCGTAAACGGGGCCGAGGTCGCCGTTTTCATCGGCCCATTCATCCCATATCGTCACCTTGTTGTCGTGCAGGTATTTGATATTGGTGTCGCCGGCTATGAACCACAGCAGTTCGTGGATTATCGAGCGCAGGTGCACTTTCTTGGTGGTGAGCAGGGGAAAGCCTTCGGAGAGGTCGAAACGCATCTGGTATCCGAAGACGCTCCTGGTGCCGACGCCCGTGCGGTCGTGCTTTACCGTGCCGTGCTCGCAGATGTGGCGGAGAAGGTCGAGGTACTGTTTCATCGGTAATATGCCGTCGTTTATCGTGTCTTGCTTTCGAGGTAGGAGACGACGCGCTGCGTGGGTGCGTCTTTCATTATCACCCTTTTGTCCGAGTCCAGCAGGTACAGGGAGGGGATGGCCCTGATGTCGTAGCCGCCTCCGTCTCGGAGCGAGAAAGTGTAGTCGTAGCCGTTGATCCAGGTAGAGGGGTAGTTGTGGCAGTATTTCCGCCACTCCGCCACCTCTTCGTCTATGTAAATGTTCACGACGGCGAGCCTGCGGTCGGCGATGAGGGCTGAAACGCCCTGGCTCAAGCGTATCTCGTCAATGATGGACTTGCAGGATTCGCAGCCCGGGTTGCTGAAAAAGAGCATAGTGTATTCGGCCCTGACGCCATAGAGCGTGCCCTTGTCGCCGCCTGCGGTCTTGTAGCCGAAGTCGGGGACCTTCTGCCCGAAGCGGTTGATTCTGCAGCGGGAGGCTTCGTACCTGTAGGCGGTGCGCATATCGTGCGAAGTGAAGGCGCTCTCGGCAAGTTTCTCGACGAAGGGCAGGTATATGTCTTCGTCGCGCAGGGGGGAGTTCGGGTCGTACATATAGCGTGCGACGGCCTCCGTAATGCGGGGGAAGAGGGCCGAAGCGGAGTCGGCCTTCTGTGCCGTTTCTATCTGGCCGAAAAAGCGGGCGGCGCACTTCTGAATGAACTGCAGGGGGGCGATGCTGTCGGGCATTGCGGTGTTCTTGAAGCTGAGAGCGATGCCCAGCCAGTTGGCCAGGGCCTGTTCGAATTCGGCGTTGGGAACTCCGCGCACGCGAGCGGAATCGGTGGGCCCGGGAACTGAGAAAAACGCATCCCAGAAGTGCTCCAGCGTGTATTCTGCCGCACTGTTGGAGTTGTCGTCGTAGATTTTCGGAGCTTCAATGGTGGGAAAATGCCTGAACTCGGAAGCCTCGGCTTTTGTGCCGGGCGCAGCGGTGGCGGAAGCCTTCGAGTCGCCGGCGTTCTTGCCTCCCTCGTTCCGGCAGGCTGCGAGGGCGAGAATGGCAAGCAGGAGAAAACGTACTTTTGACATAACACAAAAGTACGAAAAAAGAGCAATCATTTCAAAACAGTTTTTTACTTTTGCAGACACTATGGAAAACGGACACAATCAGAAAGTGGGCCGCAGGGGCGAAGACAGCGCCTGCGCCTGGCTGGAATCCCGGGGACATACGATACTGTGCCGCAACTGGCGCGCGGGGCACCTTGAACTCGACATAGTGAGCCTGAAAGACGGCGCGCTGCATTTCGTAGAGGTGAAAAGCCGCTCGGAGCTGGCGGAATTCGAGCCCGAGAACAATGTCACCCGCGAGAAGCGGCGGCGGCTCGAAAGGGCGGCTTCGGCATTCATGCACAGCGAGCAGGAAATGTCGGGCAGGCTGGCGTCGGAGGTGTTTTTCGACGTGCTGGCGGTGGTTGAGGAAGACTCCGGCTGCCGCATAGAATACTATCCTGAAGCATTCTTTCCCCTGCATCTCTGAAAGCCTGCCGGCGTGCCTGAGCTGCAGGAGTGCAGGCCTTTCGAAGAAGTCCAAATTTTTCGTATCTTTGAAGTCTTATGGCAAGGAAATCAGAAGATACACCGCTGCTCAAACAGTATTTCTCCATCAAGGCCCAGCACCCCGAGGCTTTGCTGCTCTACCGTGTTGGCGATTTTTACGAGACTTATTCCGATGACGCGGTGACTCTCAGCAAGGCCCTGGGCATAGTGCTCACGCGCCGCTCCAACGGCGACAAGGGCGATACGCAGATGGCCGGGTTCCCCCACCACGCCCTCGACAACTATCTTCCAAAGCTCATACGTTCCGGCTTCAAGGTTGCCGTGTGCGACCAGTTGGAAGACCCCAAGCTGGTACAGACCAAACTGGTCAAGAGGGGGGTTACCGAGATTCTTACGCCGGGCGTAGCCTTCGGCGACGCGATGCTCGACAGCCGCGAGCACAATTACCTGGCGGGCCTCTGTTTCGACGGCCCGGAATGCGGAGCGGCGTTTTTGGACGTTTCCACCGGCAGTTTCCAGCTTACACAGGGCTCCGTTGATTATATAGGCACCCTGCTCTGGTCGCTGCATCCGAGCGAGCTCGTGGTTCATCGCGACACCCTTCAGGGCGTCAGGGAGCATTTCCCGGATTTTTACGCCACGCCCCTGGACGAGTGGGCCTTCGTGGAGGATGCGGCGGTCGAGCGGCTGTGCCGCCAGCTCGGCGTGCAGAGCCTCAAGGGTTATGCCGTCGACTGCTATCCTCTGGCCGTGCGCTCGGCGGGGTCGCTGCTCTTCTATCTTGAGCAGACAGGGCACGCCGGCCTTCGTAATATTTGCAGTATCAGCAGGATAGATGAGAGCCGCTTCGTGTGGATGGATAAGTTCACTTTCCGCAATCTCGAAGTTCTCGGAAGCAACGCCGGAGCGGAGGGGACTTCCCTCGTGCAGGTGATGGACCGCTGCTCCTCGCCTATGGGTTCGCGTCTTCTCAGGGAATGGCTGGCAATGCCGGTGATGGACGTGCAGGAGCTGGACGCCCGCTACGACTGCGTTCAGCATTTCCTTGAAAACGAAGAAGCCCGCGCCCTTGTGTCGGATGCGATGGCTCAGGTGGGCGACCTCGACCGCATCCTTTCGCGCTGCGCCACCGGGAAGGTGGGGCCCCGCGAGCTCGTGCACGTGTCGAAGGCCCTGAAGCAGATGGAGCCGGTGGCCGCAGTCTGCCGCGCTTCGGGGGTGAAGGCGCTCCGAAGCCTTGCCGCCGGAATAAAAGACTGCCGTGACGTGTGCTCGCAGATAGACGGCACTCTGCTCGAAAACCCGGCGGTCTCGCCAGGAAAAGGCGACATCATCGCTCCGGGAGTGTCGGAGGAGCTCGACTCGCTGCGGGAAATCTCCCGAGGAGGCAAGGATTACCTGCTCCGTATGCAGGAGAGGGAAATAGAGGCCACGGGCATAAGTTCCCTCAGGATAGGCTACAACAACGTGTTCGGATACTATATCGAGGTGCGCAACACCTACCGCGACAAGGTGCCTGCCAAATGGATAAGGAAGCAGACGCTGGTATCGTCAGAGCGCTATGTGACCGAGGAACTCAAGGAATACGAGCAGAAGATACTCGGTGCGGATTCGGCCATTTATGAGCTTGAGACAGGCATTTACGCAAAACTGGTCGATGCCGTGCGCAGCCGCACGGCCGATATCCAGGCCAACTGCCGCATAGCCGCGCGCATCGACGTGCTGAGAGCCTTCGCCACCCTGGCCGCGGAGCGGAAATACTGCCGCCCGGTGGTGGACAAGTCCGACAGCCTCGAAATCAAGGCCGGGCGCCACCCGGTAATCGAAACCAGGCTGGGCCCCGGCGAGGAGTACGTGCCCAACGACCTCTCGCTCGACAGCCGTCACAACCAGATAATCATACTCACCGGCCCAAATATGTCGGGAAAGTCGGCGCTTCTGCGGCAGACGGCCCTGATAGTGCTTATGGCGCAGGCCGGCTCGTTCGTACCGGCGGAATCGGCCCGTTTCGGCTACTTCGACAAGATATTCACCCGTGTGGGAGCCACCGACAATATCTCCAGGGGGGAATCTACCTTTATGGTCGAGATGCTGGAGACCTCGATGATAATGCACAACCTGTCGCCCCGTTCGCTGGTGCTGATGGACGAAATCGGGCGCGGTACGGCCACCTATGACGGAATGTCGATAGCCGGCGCCCTCGTGGAGTACATTCACGAGCACGGGCAGGGGGCCAAGACGCTGTTCGCCACCCATTATCACGAGCTCAACGAGCTGGAGAACCGCTTCCCGAGGGTTCACGACTACCACATAGCCGTGCGCGAGGAGGGCCGCGAGGTGATATTCCTCCGAAGGCTTGAAAAGGGAGGTGTCGCCCATAGCTTCGGAATCCATGTTGCGCGTATGGCCGGAATGCCGAGAGAGGTAATCAGCACTGCGGAGCGCACTCTTGCAGAGCTTGAGCGCCGCGAGAAGAACGCCGACGCCCTTGCCCGCGACACTTCCTCCGACGGCAGCGTGCAGCTCTCGTTCTTCCAGCTTGACGACCCTACGCTGGCATCAATCAGGGAGCAGCTTGAAAAGGCCGACCTCAATAATATGACCCCGCTGCAGGCTTTCGACCTGCTGCGCAAACTCAAAGCGGAGACGGGAGTATGAAGAAAATACTCGTAATTACATATTACTGGCCGCCTTGCGGAGGCTCCGGAGTGCAGCGCTGGGTAAAGTTTGTAAAATACCTTGCGCAGTCCAGTGTCGAAGCCACGGTATATACTCCCTCCAACCCTGAAATGCTTTCCACCGACGAGAGCCTGCTTACCGACGTCCCGCCCGGAGCAAAAGTGTTGAAGCGCAGAATCAGCGAGCCTTATGCCCTGTACCGGAGAGTTTTCGGACGCCACGGCGGAGCGGATGCAAAAGGCGCCGGCCTCAACCCCCTGAACCACCAGAAAAAGACCTTCAAGCAGAAGCTGGCGGTGTTCATAAGGGGCAATTTCTTCGTCCCGGACCCCAGGGCCGGATGGGTTAAGCCCTCGGTGCGCTTCCTGTGTAAATACCTCTCTGACAACCCGGTGGATACGGTAATCACTACCGGCCCTCCGCATTCAATACATTTGATTGGCCTTGCCCTGAAGCGCCGCACCGGCGTTCGCTGGATAGCCGACTTCCGCGACCCCTGGACGGAGATGCATTATTTCAAGCATATGAGCCTGCTACCCTGGGTGGCCGCGAAGCACCGCAGGCTCGAACAGGAGGTGCTTGACGGGGCCGACGCCGTGATAGCTGTTTCCGACCCCGTGAGGGCTGATTTCCAGGCCCGTACCTCCACCCCCGTCAGCCTTATTACCAACGGATACGATGAAGATGACTTCAGGGGCGAAGCTCCCGCCCTCCCGCGGGACAAGTTCATAATTGCACATACGGGGCTTTTCGCTTCCGACGGCAACCCGCTGTCGCTCTGGGATTTCATTGCACGCAAATGCTCTTCTGACAGGCTTTTCCGCGAGCAGCTCAGAATCCGTCTTGCCGGCAAGACCGACGGCGAGATTCTCGACGCCCTGCGCATCCGGGGGCTCGAAGGCAATGTTGAAAACCTCGGATACCAGCCCCATTACAAGAGCGTGGCGCTGCAGCGCGGAGCCCACGTGCTGCTGCTCCCCTTACGCGACGAACCCGAATACGCCAAGGCCCTTCCGGGCAAGATTTTCGAGTATCTTGCATCCCGCAGGCCGGTGCTGGGAATAGGACAGGAGCAGGGCGCCGCCGCCGGCATCCTGCAGCGCTCCGGAGCGGGAGTTATGTTCGGATGGGACAGGGGCGACTCTATGGGCAACTACATTGAAGCCCTGTGGGAACGCCACCTTGCCGGCGACGACTCCCCCTGCACCGGTGACGTTTCGATTTTCTCAAGGCGCAGTCTGACTGAAAAGCTGAAAGAAATACTATGACTCAGGATCCTGCCGGAACCACTGTAAAATGCAGCGCCTGCGGCGCCTCCTACGGCTTCGAAGTCCGCAGCCGCATCGACGCGGCCCGTTCCCCCGAGCTCAAGACGGCCGTTCTCGACGGCAGTCTCTTCATATCTGAGTGCCCCATGTGCGGCAAGCGGGAGCTAAGGAACTACCCTCTTGTGTATAGCGACGGCAAGTTGCTTATATGCCTGTCCGACATAATGTTGAAGGCGCAGGTCCCGGAGGGGCTCACCGCCCGCCAGGTGCGTGACGCCGGGTCGCTGATTGAAAAAATCAAGATTTTCGACGCTTCTCTCGACGACGTCGCGATAGAGCTCTGCAAGTTCGTAACGAGGCAGGAGATGGAGCGCGACGCCGACCTCCGCTTCCTCGCTCTCGACGGCCCCGACCACGACCTCGTGTTCACTTATCCCGCCGACGGCAGGA
This sequence comes from Bacteroidales bacterium, assembly GCA_017444905.1. GTDB lineage: Bacteria > Bacteroidota > Bacteroidia > Bacteroidales > UBA932 > Cryptobacteroides. Next base: position 6,326 of record JAFSVP010000082.1, on the reverse strand, counting down.
TGGAGATGCTGTCCACGGGCTTCAACGTGTATGAAGACTGCTGTGCAATCGTGCGCCGCAACCCGGAGCTCACGCCTCCGGCAGGAAGTCTGGAAAGGGTTGACCGTGAATGGATTGAACAATACCTGAAATGATAAAGAAAAGTATCCTCATACGCCTTGGGATTATCCTGGGTTTCTTCGCTCTTTCATACGCGGTTATGCCGGCCCTGCTGGAAGACAAGGTTGTGAACCAGAGCGATATTTCCGGCTGGATGGGAATGTCGCACGAAAAGCTGGAGTGGGACGCAGCCCATTCCGGCGACCCGGCCCTGTGGACGGGGTCGATGTTCGGCGGAATGCCCACGGCGGCCATACAAAGCTCCACCAGAGGCGACTGGACCCAGGCCGTCTATGACCTCCTTCTGACCGGCAAGCGCCCCGCCACATATCTCTTCGTATCGATGCTGGGGGCCTTCCTGTTGATGCTTTCGCTGGGCGCAGGGCCCTGGATTTCAGCTGCCGCGGCCCTGGCCGTAACCTTCTGCTCCTACAATTTCCAGATAATCCAGGTGGGGCATAACACCAAGATGCAGGCTCTGGCTTTCCTTCCCTGGGTTCTGGCTTCGCTGGTGTTCACTTACAGGCGCAGGAAACTGCCCGCTACCATAGCAGGAGCCGTACTTTTCGGCCTTGCGCTCTCGATGCAGGTCAAGGCCAACCATCCCCAGATATCCTATTATCTGGCCCTGATGATTCTGATTTACGTCGTGGTGCTGATTGTGTCGCTGCTGCGCTCCAAAAAGCCCCTGAAGCAATTCTTCATAGCTTCCGCCCTGCTTCTTGCAATGGGCTCTGCAGGTATTGCCACGAATGCTGTAAAGCTGCTTCCCACAATGGAATACACTCCTTATTCCATTCGCGGAGGCGACGGCATCTCCGGCGGGCGCAAAGGCGTCAGTCTGAATTACGCCACGGCCTGGTCTTACGGATGGGAGGAACTCCCCAACCTTGCCATTCCCAATTACAACGGCGGTGCCAGTTCCGGCCCCCTGCCGATGAATTCCGAGACGGTGCAGCTCCTGAAGCGCGCCGGGCAGAAGAATCTTGCACAGGTCAGCCGCAACCTTCCTACCTACTGGGGCCCTCAGCCTTTCACAGCAGGGCCTATGTATATGGGAGCCGTAACCATCTTCCTTTTCATACTGGCTCTCTGTTATTATAAGGGGAAGGAACGCTGGTGGGCGGCTGCGGCCTCGCTTCTTGCAGTATTCCTTGCGCTTGGCTCCAACTTCCTGCCTTTCACGAAGTTCTTCTATAATTTCGTACCTCTGTACAATAAGTTCCGAACGGTATCTATGGCCCTCGTGGTGCTGCAGTTCACCCTGCCGGTGCTCGGTTTCCTGATGCTCGACAGGATGATGCGCAGCAGCGACGCCCCCGCGCTCCTCAGGCGCAGGGCTTTTGCCGCCGGAGGCATTACCGTCGTCCTGTTCCTGGTTCTTGCCCTGTTGCAGAGCCTTTTCGGGAGCTTCTCTGCCATGTCTGACATAAGCTATTCAGAAGATTTGGCCGACGCCCTTGCCACCGACCGCTATTCCCTGCTGTGGAAGGACAGCCTGCGCTCCATGCTCTTCGTGGCGGTAGCGGCGGCATTCCTCGCCTGGGGCTCCGGGAAGCCTTCCGGAAGCGTCCCGCGCAAGATTTCAGCCGCCGTGGTATGCCTTGCCGCGGTTCTTGACCTTATGACCGTGGACTCCAGGTACCTCGGCCCAGAAGACTTCGTGACTCAGAAATCCTTCAAGAGCTCTTTCCGGATGAGGCCCGTGGATGAAGCCATCCTTGCCGACACCGACCCCTCGTATCGCGTACTGGACCTTACGGTGAACGTTTTCAACGATTCGCACCCTAGTTACAGGCACAAGAACATAGGCGGCTACTCTCCCGCGAAGCTCAGAATCTACAACGACTATATCTCGCGCCGCATCAACGGCGACATCGACTCGCTGATGAGTTCTCTTTCCGGCGCCGCCACCATAGCCGAGGCGGAAGAGGCTATGCCTTACCTCGAGAGCCTGGCCTCGCTCAACTGCCGCTACGTGATTGTGGGAAGCGAGCTTCCGCCCCTCCGCTACCCTTATGCCAGGGGCAACGCCTGGTTCGAATCGGGAGAAGGAAGCATAGAACTCGTGAAATATACCCCCAACGCCCTGAAATACAGTTTCGAGAGTGAAAACGGCGGCCTTGCCGTATTCAGCGAGGTCTATTATCCGGCAGGATGGACGGCCGTAGTTGACGGAGCCGAAGCGGAAATAGGCCTTTATGAAGGCGGGCGCGACTCTGAAGGGAGCATCGCCCCGGGCCTTCTTCGCTGCATCGAGCTGCCCGCCGGTGCGCATACTCTCGAGATGAGCTTCTCCCCGCCTTCCTACAAGACTGGGGAAGCGGTTTCCAGGGCTTCGTCCATACTACTCTTCCTGCTGCTCGCAGGGAGCCTCTGCTATGCGGAGATTGCCTCACGAAAAGAAAAGCAAGAATCTTCTAAAAATAATGAAAAATGAAAAACAGCACTAAAATCTGGCTTGCCCTTTCGGGCATCCTTCTCATCGCTCTGGGCGTAGTGTTCATCTGCCAGCCCACCAAAACCATCTTCACTACAGCCTGGCTGATTGGCTGCTTCACCCTCTTTGCGGGTATAAGCAAAATGGTGTTCACCTTCCGCACTCAGGCTTTCCTCCCCAACAGCGGCTCACGTATGCTGTCGGCTGCCTTCGAAATCATAATGGGCTGTATCTTCCTGTCCAACAAGATGTTCGTAGCTATCTCGCTGCCCCTTATGTTCTCGTTGTGGGTGATTTTCGAGGGCGTTATCGTGGCGGTTCAGAGCTTCGACTACAAGAAGTTCGGCTTCGGCGGCTGGTGGCTTCTTCTGCTGCTCGGCATTGCGGGTGTGGTCCTTGGCTTCAAGTGCCTGCAGAACCCCAGGCTCAGCGCAGTCTCGCTGTCAACCTTCATGGGCATCTCCGTAATAGTGTACGGTGCATCCTACCTCTTCGCCCTTGCTGGAGTAAAGAAGCTGGAGCGTTTCATTGAGGGCAGGTAAAGGCCTCTCAGCGTTTATTCAACGGCATTGTTCGCGGCTCCCAGCCATAAGGCGAGGGCCGCGAATTCTTCTACCCCAAGCCTCTCGGCACGAAGGTCTAGCAGGGCGGCCACCTTTTCGTCGGGCTCGCAGGCACCGGCCAGCATAGGCTTGAGAGCGTTTCTCAGGGTCTTGCGGCGCTGGTTGAAGGCGGTTTTCACCACTCTCTTGAAAACAGCTTCGTCGCAGCCGAGCGAAGTGCGCCCGCCCCGGCTGAGCCGGATTACTGCCGAATGTACCTTGGGCGGGGGTGCAAATGCCCCAGGGCCAACGGTGAAGAGGTATTCTATATCGTACCAGGCCTGCAGCAGCACGCTCAGGATGCCGTAGGTCTTGCTCCCGGGCTTCTCGGCGATGCGCTCGGCGACCTCCTTCTGTATCATGCACACGACCTCGGGTACCCGGTCTTTGCAGTCCAGAATCCTGAAGAAAATCTGCGATGATATATTATAGGGGAAGTTGCCGATAATGCGGAACTTGTCCTTGAAGATGCGGCTCAGGTCGAGCCTGAGGAAGTCGGCCTGAAGGAGCTTACCCTGGATTCCGGCAAAGTGGGTCAGCAGGTAAGAGACCGACTCTCCGTCAAGCTCCACGGCCTTCAGTTCGATGTCGCCGCGCTGCAGGAGCCTTCCTGTGAGGACGCCCGTGCCGGGGCCTATTTCCAGAACGTCCCTTTCGCCGCCCTCAGTAAGGGCGTCCACGATTCTCTGCGCCGCGCCGGCGTCGGTAAGGAAATGCTGCCCGAGGGCCTTTTTAGCTCTGACTTCCATAGCGACTATCCGAGTTTCGCTGCAATTTTTCCTGCCAGGTCGATGAAGGCCTGCGCTTCCGGCCCCGTGCCGAGGGCAGCCGGCTCTCCGCAGTCTCCGCTCTCGCGAATGCCCTGCACGAGGGGAATCTGCCCGATGAGCTCTATGCCCAGCGATTCCGCCATATGCCGACCGCCGTCGCGCCCGAAGATATAGTATTTTTCATCGGGATGCTCTGCCGGGGTAAACCAGGCCATATTTTCGACTATTCCCAGCAGGGGTCGGTTTATGTTCTTGTTGCGGAACATGTCGGCTCCTTTGGCCACGTCGGCAAGCGCCACTTCCTGGGGAGTGGTGACGAGCACTGCGGCTTCAAGGGGAGTTTCCTGCAGGAGGCTGATGTGAATGTCTCCAGTTCCCGGAGGCATGTCCACAAGAAGGAAGTCAAGCTCTTCCCAGCGAACCTGCAAAATCATCTGTTTCAGGGCGTTGCTTGCCATCGGGCCGCGCCAGACAAGGGCCTGCCCCTTCTGGGCGAAGTAGCCTATGCTCATCCATTTCACCCCGTATTTTTCAATGGGGAGTATCCATTCGCGCCCTTCCAGGCTCAAGGCTTCGGGCTCGGCGCCTTCGGTACCCGTCATAAGGGGGACGGAGGGGCCGTAAACGTCTGCGTCGGCAAGGCCGGTGCTGTAGCCGAGGCGCGCGAAGGCTATGGCAAGGTTCACCGCCACGGTGGATTTGCCCACGCCTCCCTTTCCGGAGGCTATGCCTATTATGTGCCTTACGTTGCGTACGCCTTCAAGGTCGAATTCGGGGCCCTTTTTGCGGGCCGGCTCCTCTTCGGTCACGATGGCCTTCACCTCGCTGTCGGTATATCCTCCGCGAACGAGAGCAGCCCTTGCGGCGCCAATCAGGTACTCTGCCAGAGGGTCGCGCCTCTTCGGGAAGCCGAGGGTCACTATGACGCGGGGGCCTTCGGATTCGACGGAGTGCACCATTCCGAGTTCAACTATGTCGCGGTCCTGCTTTGCGGGGTGCTTCACCCCGCGAAGGAGATTCATTATCTTGTCTTTGGTATTCATTGTCATTCAGTGGTTTAGTGTGAGGATGCAGTCATTGGAACAGCATCGGTTCCAGCTCCTTGGGGTGGAAGCTCCGCCGGTGCTGAGGGGTGTAGCCGAGCTCCCGGATTGCGGCTATGTGTTCCTTCGTGGGATAGCCGAAGTTGCGCTCCCAGCCGTAGCCGGGGTATTCGGAAGCGAGGCGCTCCATTATGGCGTCGCGTTCCGTCTTTGCCAGCACCGAGGCTGCGGCGATGCTCGCATAGGTGGCGTCTCCGTGTACGAAGGTGCCGTAGGCATAGCCGTCGAAGGGCTTGAAACGGTTGCCGTCGATAAGCAGGAAGTCGGGCCGCACGGAAAGTCTGCGCACGGCGCGCTGCATCCCGGTGATGCTGGCGTTCAGGATATTGATGCGGTCGATTTCGTCTGCCTCAACTGCCTCGACGGCGTAGGCGACGGCCTCTTTTTCAATCACTTCCCTCAGGGTTTCGCGGGCCTTGCGGCTCATCTGCTTGGAGTCGTTCAGCAGCGGATGCCTGAAGTCGGGAGGCAGTATGACGGCGGCCGCGAGCACGGGCCCGGCGAGCGGTCCGCGCCCGGCTTCGTCGCAGCCCGCTTCCGTCCGGGAAGCGTCGATACAGGCTATCAGTCTGAATTCTTTGGGCATCTTTCTGCAAATGTAATCATTATTTGGGTAATCGGAGTAAAATGATTAAATTCGCAGGCTGTGACAATTATAAATTATACCGCATAAAATGAAAGAATATTCTACCAAAGACGTCCGCAACGTAGTCCTGCTCGGCGCAACCAAGTCCGGCAAGACCACTCTGGCCGAAGCAATGCTCTTCGAGGGTAAGGTTATCCCCCGCATGGGCACCATCGAGGACAAGAACACCCTGTCCGACAGCAACGAACTCGAGAAGCTCAACCAGCGCTCCATCTACGCTACTCCGCTCTATGCCGAGTACCAGGGCTGCAAGATCAACTTCATCGACGCCCCCGGTTCCGACGACTTCATCGGAGGAGCCTATTCCGCCTTCCGCGTGTGCGAGAGCGGCGTGCTCGTAATCAACGCCCAGCAGGGCGTCGAGGTCGGCACCGACAGCTTCGTGCGCCGCGCCGAGGCCCAGAAGCTCCCCATGATTCTGGCGGTCAACCAGCTCGACGCCGACAAGGCAGACTGGGACAACGTGCAGAACTCCCTCAAGGAGACCTTCGGCGGCAAGATGGTGAACGTCCAGTTCCCCGACGCCACCGGCACCTCCTTCGCAGGCATCATCGACGTCCTTACGATGAAGTACTACAAGGGCGGCGAGGTTCTCGACATCCCCGCACAGTTCGCCGACCAGGCCGAGCTTTACCGCGAGGCCCTCATCGAGAAGGCCGCCGAGTT
>JAFSVP010000081.1 GCA_017444905.1 Bacteroidales bacterium | reverse complement strand
TTCGACAGTGAGGTACGAACTTTCCGGGAGCCGCGTCTTGTCGTCGGTATAAAGGGCTACGATTACATAGCGGTCACGAAGAAGCGAAAGCACTTCCGGGTCGCTCCACACCCTCTGCTCCATCTCGCGGCAATTCACGCAGCCGTGACCGGTGATATCCACGAACAAGGGCCGTCCGCTTTCAGCGGAAGCCCTGAGGCCATCTTCAACCGTGGTATAAGCCACGAGCCCGAACGGCAGACTCACGGTGTTTGCCGCCTGATTATCACCGGGAAGGGCGTCGGCATCCGCAGCAGGGGCCGGAGCAGCGCCTAGTACGAAATCCTGCGTTGAAAGAGGAGGCAGGTAGCCTGACAGGGCCTTGAGAGGGGCTCCCCACATACCCGGAATCATATATACGACAAACGAGAAAACTGCAATCACGAGTCCGAGGCGAAATACTGAAAGGGGCTTGTCGGGAAGGGCGTCGCCCTTGAACCTGATTTTCCCGAGAAGGTACAGGCCCAGAAGCGAGAACACCGTTATCCATATTGCAAGATAAACCTCACGGTCGAGTATGCCCCAGTGATAAGTCTGGTCGGCCACGCTGAGGAATTTGAAGCCCAGAGCCAGTTCCACGAAGCCCAGCACAATCTTCACGCTGCCGAGCCACGAGCCGCTCCTGAGCTTTTTCAGGAGCTGCGGGAAGAGGGCGAAGAGCGTGAAAGGCAGGGCGAAAGCCACCGAAAAGGCGAGCATCGTGACTACCGGAGCCCAGAATTCACCGCGCGTCGAGCGTATCAGCACGGAGCCTACGATGGGTCCGGTGCAGGAGAACGACACGAGCACGAGGGTAAGCGCCATGAAGAACACGCCCGCCAGGCCGCCACGGTCGGAATTGCTGTCGCTTCGGTTGACCAGCGAAGAAGGCAGCGTGATTTCGAAAGCGCCGAAGAAAGACGCCGCGAACAGCATGAAAATCACGAAGAAGAGGATATTCGGGAGCCAGTGCGTAGCAAGCCAGTTGAAGATGTCGGCCGTTACTGCATCGCCCCCGGCAAGCCTTGTAATAAGAATGATCAGACCTATCGGTACGGTATATAGAAGCACTATGCAAAGCCCGTACATAAAAGCCTTGAAACGGCCTGCGGAGGGGCTGCCGCCGCTTTTAAGGAAGAACGAAACCGTCATCGGCACCATAGGGAACACGCAGGGGGTGAGCAGCATAGCAAGACCCCACAATATGGCCTCCAGCACCAGCGACAGCAGCGGTACGCTCTCTGAGGAAGAAGCCGGGGCGCCTTCCGCAGCAGCTTCCGGAGCAGGGCCGAGTGTCAGGTCGAAATCCCGTGTCTCGGGGAAATGGCACCTTTTACCTTCGCAGGAAGTCCACCCAATGCTGCCACCGGCGGAAGGGTTGCCGCCTGTCACGCGCAGGGCCTGACCGAGCCTGAACTTGCCGTAGAAAACAGGCTCCCCATTCTCCATGATCGGCTCAGTAAGGTCGTAAAGCCCGCCTTCAGGCTCACAGTCAACCAATCTGTCGAGGCTGAGCACAGGCCCCGACCACTTCGAACCGGTACCGTAGGTGTGCCATCCGGGAGCGAGCTCGCCCTCGAACACAAGTTCATACATTCCTTCTGAGAGCCCGCCGGCGGAAATGCTCCAGTTAACCGTAGGAGCGGATTCCGGCGGCAGCACCGCAAGCGCGAATATAAGCGTCAAAAGTTTCATCTTCTGCAGAATCTTTTACAAACTCCAAATATACGAAAAAAGCTTGTCATTGACACAAGTGTCAGTCCTGTCCCCCGCCAGGGAGGTGAGGCTCTTCAATGACGCAGCGCCCGAGCTTAGAGGCATTCTCGTCCGTGATGATTCCGGCGGCGGCAAGAGCTTCGACGCTCCATTCGGAGGTAGGCGTGTTTTCTCTGAAAAGGACTATGGAACGGGCAGCCTGCCAGTCTTTTATGTAAGGGTGCAGGCGCAGGCTGTCGGGGCCCAGGCTCCACAGGCGGAAGGGCTTCGGACGCGAGCAGCAGATTAAATCGGAGAGGCCGTCGAACTTCTCGCGGTCGAAACGGTAAATATCAAGAAGCTGCTCTTTATAAGAATAACCTCCGAGCCTTTCACGATACCTCACCATAGCCGCCGCAAAGTACGGCCCGATGCCCGGAAGAGTCTCGAAGGCGGCTGAATCGGCTTTATTAATGTCTATCAGGGGGATATCTATGTAAGCCTCAAGCCGGCGGTACACCGAATCGGCCACCACGTACGAGCGGGCGAAGTCGGATGGCCGGCGGAAGCGCCCTCCCTTCTCGCGATACGAGATAATCGAAACCGCCTGCTTCTCGCTGAAGCCAAGGCGCATCAGCTCTTCCTGACCGGCGGTATTCGGATTGAAGCGGAAGCTCTCCACCCTGCGAGTATGTTTGCGCACCGCCTCCACCCTGGGGTGATGCACGGAGTTACGGCGCCCGGCAGCAAGCACTTCAAGCCCGGACGTACCCGCAGACAAAGAGCTATCGGACTTCGACGCAATCAGGGTATCGGACCGGCCTACATATACATACACGGTATCCGGGCTGTCACGCAGGGCCGCTATATGCAGCTCCGCCGCCTTGTGTACGAAAAGCGCCGCCTGATAACCTATTATGAGAAACGCGAGCGACACTGCGCCCGCCTTGAAAACCGAAGAGGGCTCAGAGTTCCCGTTCTTCGTCCGCCGGCTCTTCCGCTCCATCCCTGTACTTGTTGCGATGGACGTGACGCTCCTCACCGGGTGCGCCCGCCACGACAATTACAATCTCCCCCTTGGGCTCGACGGCCCTGAAATGTTCCAGCACCTCCGACAGGGTCCCCCTGCGGTGCTCTTCGTGCAGCTTCGAGATTTCGCGCGCGACGGAGCATTCACGCCCCGCACCGAAAACCCCGGCCAGCTGCTCGAGCGTCTTCACCAGACGCCTCGGTGATTCATAGAATATCATAGTTCGAGTTTCTTTGGTAAGTTCCTGAAGCAGAGTATTCCTCCCCTTCTGCGGGAGGAAGCCTTCAAAGCAGAAGCGGTCGCACGGGAGCCCCGACGACACGAGCGCAGGAATGCAGGCGGTTGCGCCCGGCAGGGTGCGCACCTCGATGCCTTCGCGGGCGCATTCCCTTGCGAGCAGGAAGCCCGGATCGGAGATGCCCGGAGTGCCGGCGTCGCTGACCAGCGCTGCCGTGCGGCCCGAACGGAGCTGCTCCACCACGAAAGCCACAGTCTTGTGCTCGTTGTACTTGTGATGAGCGTACAGCTTGCCGATTATGTCGAAATGGCGCAGGAGCACGGAAGTGGTGCGGGTATCCTCCGCGAGGATGACGTCGGCGGTACGCAAGACCTCGAGGGCCCTGAGGGTAATGTCGTCGAGATTGCCTACCGGAGTCGGCACTATGTACAAAATACCTGCGCTCATTCGCAATAATTTGCTATATTTGTTCGCAAAGCTAATAAAATGTTGTCAGATTACCACAAAAAAACGGGCTGCATAGAAGTAGTATGCGGTTCGATGTTCTCAGGCAAGACCGAAGAACTCATCCGCAGGCTCCGCAGAGCCCAGTTCGCAAACCAGAAAATCGAGATTTTCAAGCCCGCTCTGGACAAGCGCTACTCCGACGTCGAGGTAGTGTCGCACGATTTCCACAAGATAACCTCGCGCCCCATAGCCGACGCCGCCGAGATGCTGGAAGTCGCTCCCGACGTGGAAGTGGTGGGCGTGGACGAGGCCCAGTTCTTCGGAAGCAACCTCGTGGACGTGTGCCAGGCTCTCGCCGACAGGGGCGTGCGCGTAATAGTGGCAGGTCTCGACACCGACTACCTCGGCAAACCCTTCGGCCCCATGCCCCAGCTTATGGCAGTTGCCGAAGACGTGCAGAAAGTGCACGCCATCTGCGTGAAGTGCGGCAATCTCGCCAACCACTCCCACCGTCTGAGCAAGAGCCGCGACCTCGTGGTCCTTGGCGAAAAAGACATCTACGAGCCCCTCTGCAGGGCCTGCTACAACAAAGCCCTGAAAGAAGAGGCGGCAGGCAAATAAGCCTTGAGTGCCTCTATTTCCTCGGGTGGTGTTCGAGGATCGAACGCTGCCAGGATGCTGAATCGATGTGAGTGTAAATTTCGGTCGTGAGTATGCTCTCGTGACCGAGCATTTCCTGAACTATCCTTAAATCGGCGCCCCTCTCCACCAGATGCGTGGCAAAGGAATGCCGGAAGGTATGAGGCGAGATTTCCTTGCGTATTCCGGCCTCGGCGGCACGGCGTTTCACCATCTTGAAGGCACTCACCCGGCTCAGCGGGGTCCCTCTCCTGTTCAGGAAGGCGTAGTCGGAGTATTCAGGAGCGGCGGGCTCAGGCCGCACGGCAATCCATTCTTCAAGAGCGCAGAGAGCGGGTTCGCCTGCCGGCACCAGCCTCTCCTTGTCGCCCTTGCCCACGATTCTGAGGAACCTGCGTTCGAAATCCACCCTCGAAATCAGCAGGGAGCACAATTCCGACACCCTCAGCCCGCAACCGTAAAGCAGTTCCAGCATCGCCTTGTCGCGAAGACCCGCATCGGAGTCCAGGGGCACGGATGAAAGAACGGCCTCCACCTCCTCCATCGACAGCACCTCGGGAAGATACTGCCCCAGCTTCGGGGCATCGACGAGGTCGCAGGGATTGTCCTTCTTCAGGCCCTCGATCAGCAGAAAGTCGAAAAAGGAGCGGAGCGAGCTCAGGAGATGGGCCTGACTGCGCTCCGAAAGCCCTTTGGAACGCGTTGCAAGATAATCCGTTACATCTTCAGAGCCACAGTCGGAAGGACTCCGGCGGCCGTCGAGGTATTCCAGAAAATCGGAAGCCTCCCTGACGTACGACTCAACCGTATTGGGAGACATACGCCTCTCAATCGACAGATAATAGGAGAAAGCCCCCGGGAGTTGCTGCATTTCCTTGTTCATCCCGTACAAAAATAGCAAATTATTCTTATCTTTGCTTGATGAAGCGATTCTTGCACGGCATAGCAGCCGCCATCTGCGCGGCAGCGCTCCTGTCATCCTGCGGGGGCACGGACCCCGAGCGCCCGGAAGCAAGAAGAGTGCTCTTGATGTACGCCGCCGCCTTCAGCAACCTTTCCAACTCCATCAGCGAAGATATCGACGAGATTTGCAAGAGCGGCGTTCCTGCGGCCGGCAGCTCCGACGTCCTTCTCATATATGCCCACACCACGAGGGACAGGACGCAGACCAAGGACCTGAACGCCCCCGTGATGTTCAGGGTTTACCGCGACACCGGCGGCAACGTCGTGCGCGACACCCTCTTCCGCTATCCCGAAACCGACGACAGCGCCACTACGGAAGTATTCAAGAAGGTTCTTGGAGATGCAGTAAACCATTTCCCTGCAAAGCATTACGGGATGATTTTCTCTTCCCACGCGCGAGGCTGGGTACCTCCAGGATACAGCGAGAGCACCTCCATCTGGTCGGTCGGCCCCGAAGGGGAGCAGAAGGAGTATCCCCTCACCAAGGAAATGGGCATCGAGTACGGCAGCAAGAGCGGTATGGACATACGCGAAGTCGCCGGGGCGATGCCCGTGAAGTTCGACTTCATCATCATGGACGCGTGCCTCATGGGCTGCGTGGAAGTGGCCTGGGAGCTTCGCGACAAATGCCGGCTGCTTGCATTCTCGCCTACTGAAATCCTCAGCAACGGCTTCTATTACAAGGATATGGCTCCCCTGCTCCTGAACACGCCCACGCCTGACGTCGAAAGGGTGTGCCGTGAGTACTTCGAGCAGTACGACCGTATGTCAGGCCTGTACAGGTCGGCCACGGTTACCCTTATCGACTGTTCGAAGATGGATGCGCTCGCCCGGGCCTGCGCCGACATATTCTCCGCCCACCGCGACGCCCTCGACGGATTCGACCCCATGAGCGTGCAGCCCTACTTCTACAACAACCTGCACTGGTTCTACGACCTCCGCGACCTGGCGGTCAAGCTCGGAGCCTCGGCGCACGAGCTGCAGGTGCTCGACGACGCCCTCGGCGCCTGCATCGTTTACTACGCCTGCACCGAGAAGTTCTTCGACCTCGAGCTGAAAGACGTGTGCGGACTGAGCACCTACATTCCGCTTTACGGCAAGAATAAACTGAACAATTACTATAAAACACTTTCGTGGAACGCGGCCACCGGCCTCATCCAATAAATTACAGGGCATATGTCATTCATTGATGAAAAAATCGCACTTGAGGGCCTGACTTTCGACGACGTCCTCCTGATTCCCGCTTACTCCGAAGTACTTCCGAGGGAGGTTGACCTGCGAACACGCTTCTCGCGAAACATAGCCCTGAACATTCCCGTAGCGTCGGCCGCAATGGATACCGTCACCGAATCCACGATGGCCATAGCGCTTGCCCGCGAAGGCGGCATCGGCGTGATTCACAAGAATATGTCGGTAGCCGAACAGGCCGCCGAGGTGCGCAAGGTAAAAAGGGCCGAGAGCGGGATGATCAACGACCCCGTGACCATCAGAGCCGACCAGACCGTGGGCGAAGCTCTCGAGATGATGCGCCAGAACCATATCGGAGGCATCCCCGTCACCGATGCCGGCCGCAAATTGGTAGGAATAGTCACCAACCGCGACGTGCGTTTCCTCGAAGACCTGTCGCAGCCCATACGCGAGGTGATGTCGTCGGGCAACCTCATTACCATACACGAAGGCGAGACGGGCCGCGAGCACGTCAAGGCCGTACTCCAGAAATACAAGGTCGAGAAGCTCCCCGTCATAGATTCCGAAGGACGTATAGTCGGCCTCATTACCTATAAAGACATTACCACCGAGAAGCTCCATCCCTTCGCCTGCAAAGACGCCATAGGAAGGCTCCGCGTAGCTGCGGGAGTGGGAGTTACGCCCGACGCGCCGGAGCGCGTGGCGGCGCTTGTGGCCGAAGGCGTCGACGCCGTAGTGATAGACAGCGACCACGGGCACAGCAAGGGCGTCATAAGCCAACTCGAACGCGTCAAGTCGGCATTCCCCGCACTCGACGTGGTGGTGGGCAACGTAGCCACCGCAGAAGCCGCGAAGGCCCTTGCCGACGCAGGCGCCGACGGAGTGAAGGTGGGCATAGGCCCCGGCTCCATCTGCACCACACGCATAGTAGCCGGCGTCGGAGTACCCCAGCTCTCCGCCATCTTCGAAGTGGCGAAGGTGCTCACCCCTCTCGGAATACCGGTAATCGCCGACGGAGGCCTCAGATATTCAGGCGACATCGTGAAGGCACTCGCGGCCGGAGGCGACTGCGTAATGTGCGGCTCGATGTTCGCCGGCACCGAGGAGGCTCCGGGCGAGACCATCATCTACAACGGCCGTAAATTCAAGTCGTACCGCGGAATGGGCAGTATCGACGCAATGAACGCAGGCTCGAAGGACCGCTACTTCCAGGACAAGGAGACCGAGACCAAGAAGCTTGTCCCCGAAGGTATCGTGGGCCGCGTCCCTTACAAGGGCACTCTGGAAGAGACCGTTTACCAGCTCATCGGAGGCCTGCGCTCGGGTATGGGCTACTGCGGGGCGAAGAATCTCGAGGCCCTGAAGAATGCCCGGTTCACCCGCGTGACGGCGAGCGGTATGGCCGAAAGCCACCCTCACGACGTCACCATCACCAAGGAGACCCCCAACTACTCCAGGGGCGACTAGAAATTTAGCTGACGACCTTCCCGTGGCAGATGCGGTATGAAAGCCTGCTGCCGCAGGGGCAGGGTTCGTCGGGATCGACCGGCCTGACGAGCCCCAGCATCCCGTACACCCTGTCGAGAAGGGCGTCGTCGAGGATTTGCTTCGCACTTTTGGCGGAAAGAGTTTCGTCTTCGTCAAAGAGCCCTGCTCCGAAGTTTTCCGGGACGGTATAGAGCAGCCGCCCGGTTTCCAGGGCGCCGTGGCCCTTGAGGAGCCATCGAGGGACCAGGTTGGCATAGGTGACTATACGATCCGCCCCTTCGAGGAAGCTCTCAAGGTCGGGAATGATATCGGTGTTGGACACGAGAGGTGCCATCATCGCATCGAAGGTGTCTTCTCCGGGCTCCGACTGCGCAGTAAGCCAGATGACGTTCATCGTGTAGTCTATGGTCTCTTCGTCGAAGCCGAGGCCACGGAAGTAATCCGTAAGGTCTGCATATGCCTTTAAAGACTTGCCCGAAGAGCAGTAAGGAGAACCTGTGCCGCAGTCTTCGAACTCGTAGCGGTTTGCTTTGGCAAAGCGGCGCAGGCCCTTCGACAGCGTCTTGCGCCTGTCGAGGAGCGATGGAACGTCGCGTACGAAAGGCGAAACCATATAAATCTCGTCTTTATGGAACTCGCGGTACAGGCGCATCGCAGGATGGTTGGCAAGTATGGAGGAGAAATCCTGCAGGCCGGATTCGTCGCCGGAGGCGGGGAAAACGCAGTCGAGGAAAAAGCGCAGCGTCACCACTCCGTAGTAGTTGACGACACCGAGGAGCAGATGCTCGAGCGTGAAGGAGCCGTCTTTTTCCATCCTGCGGATGACGTCGTCCACCTTGCCGGCTATCACGTGATACACGGCCTCGGGGAGCGAATACATGGCGTAGCCGTTCATATCCCCGTCGTTGGAGACGATATGCAGATACTCCGTCACCAGCGGGTAGAGCGGCGGCGAGACGGCGACGCCGGCCTCCGAAGGGCCGTTAGCCACGAGCTTCGAAAGAAGCCTCAGGTCAGCCTCGGGCAACTGGGAGAGCCACTTCTCGGGCTCCGATTCCAGAAAATCGACAAGCGACTCCGCAAGGTACTTCTTCTGATGGCGCCGACCCTTGGGGAAAGCGTCGAAATACCAAAGCACGGCCTCTATCTCTTCACGGGACCTCTTCTTCCAGTAATTGCTCAAAATCTGCATAGGATGCGAATATAGTCCTTTTTTCGGGAATCTGAAAGGTCCTGAGGAAAGATTCGGAGAATCCGGGCTGGATATAACGCTATTTTCCCTTTCCGGCGAGTATGACTCCGGCAAGTATGGCCGCGCTGCCCGCGGCGGCTACGGGTGTCATCTTTTCGCCGAGCAGAGCCATTGAGGCCAGAAGCGTAAATATAGGATTAAGATATACGTAATTGGTGGATGTCACGTTGCCTATGCGCTCCATCACCACGTTCCACACCACGAAGCATACGAGCGAGGCCAGTACGCCGAGGAATAGCAGGTTGCCCCATACCTCCGGACGGCACAGGAGAGCGGGGCTGAACGAGCCGGCACAGCCGCCGAGGAAAGGCAGGATTGTCACGAGCCCGTAGAAGAAAACCTTGCGCGTAGCTGTCAGGGGACCGTATTCGCGGGTAAGTTGCCCCATGAAAAGGCTGTAAAGCGCCCAGCATATGGCGGCCGCAAGGGCGAGAAGGTCGCCCCGGGGCGAAATCTTCAGCCTCACGCCGTCGAAAATGACCAGCGCCATCCCGGTAAGGGCCAGCACGGTGCCGCCGGCAAGAGGCAGGCCCACTTTCACGTTCTCCAGCCCCCGGGCAAAGCGGCCGTGACCGAAATACCTGAAAATCAGGGTAAAAATAGCCGTAAAAAGAGGTGCGGAGCACACCAGGAACGATACGTTGCAGGCCTGGGTATATTCCAGGGCCGTATTTTCCGTAAGGAAATAGAAAGAGCCTCCGGTAATTCCGAGAAAGAGAAACACGAGTTCATCTTTCCAGCCGCACCAGAGCCGCTTCTCCTTTCCGAAGAGGAAGAGGTAAATCCAGAGGCCCAGATATGCAAGTATGAAACGGACGAAAAAAATGGCCACCGGCTCCATGCCCGCCATAATCAGCACCTTGGTACTGACGAACGTAACTCCCCACACCGCCACCACTGGCATGGCGAGAAGATGGTATTTAAGACCGTTGACGCTACCCTGCATAAAGGATCTGTTTGACAGCCACAAAAATAATCCTTATCCTTGTAACATAGTGCAGCTACGCCGCCCTGAGAGCCCTGATTGCAGCCTCCGGGTCAGGCGACTTGAACACGGAGCTGCCGGCCACGAGCACGCCGGCCCCGGCTTCGTGAAGAAGGGCTGCGTTTGACTCTCCCACTCCCCCGTCAACCTCTATGAGGGCAGGGTCGGAAGCCTTGTCAAGCTCACGGCGCAGCGCGGCAATCCTGTCCAGCGTGGCGGGAATGAACTTCTGCCCGCCAAAACCGGCGAATACGCTCATTATGAGGAAGAAATCGGCCTTGCCTATATACGGATAGAGCTTTTCTACCGGGATGTCGGGGTTGATAGCAAGACCCGCCTTCATACCCAGGGAGCGAATCTCGTAGAGTGACTCGGCTGCCCTGTCGTAATTTTCTTCAAGATGGAAGCTCACGCAGCTTGCTCCGAGCGAAGCGAGACGCTCGAACCAGCGCTCGGGGTGCACGGTCATAAGGTGCACGTCCATAGGCTTGGAGGCCACTTTCGCCACGGCGTCGAGCACGCTGAAGCCGAACGAGATATTGGGAACGAATGTTCCGTCCATGACGTCGAGGTGAATCCAGTCGGCCGCACGTGAGAGCATCGCAATCTCACTGTCGAGATGCAGGAAATCGGCGGCAAGCAGTGAAGGAGAAACAAGCATATCAGGCATTCTTTACGACCTCGTCAAGAAGCAATACGAATTTGTCGAGCGAAGCGAGTTCAAGCCTCTCGCCGGGAGCGTGGACGCCCCTGAGAGTGGGGCCGAAGGATATCATATCGAGCCCGGGGAACTTTTCGAGGAAAAGACCGCATTCGAGTCCTGCGTGTATAGCCTTCACCTCGGGGTCGGTTCCGAAAAGCCTGCGGTACGCGGCCACTGTGCGCGCAAGCAGCGGAGAATTCACGTCAGGGTTCCAGCCAGGATACTCGTAAAGATGACGCACGCGCGCCCCGGCAGCCTCGAAATTGGCCCTTACCTTTGCGGCTATGGCACGCCGCTCGCTCGTAGCGGAGCTCCGCTGGCTGGTGATTATTCTCAGTTCCCCGGATCCGGGAGCGAGCCTTGCAGCGGCAAGGTTGGTGGAAGTCTGCACCAGTCCGGGGATATCCTGGCTCATCGCCTGCACTCCGTGGGGGCAGGTAAAGAGCGAGGTGATGATGCGCCTCGTGCAGTTCTCGTCAAGAGGATGCTTCCTGTTGCCCTTCAGGACGGTAATTTCGCCGGAAATACCAGGGTCGGTAACATGGAACTCTTCTTTAATATCTCTGCAGAAAGAAGCAAAAGCCCTTTTCAGCGCAAGCGGACGGGTTGTGGATACGACGGCCGAGCACTCGCGGGCGATGGCGTTGGGCTTGCAGCCGCCCTCGATGGAGACGAGCCTGAAGCCGCGCCCGAGCCTGCCGTAGAGGAAACGGGCCATAAGCTGCAGGGCGTTGGCGCGGCCCTTGTCGATATCGTCGCCGCTGTGCCCTCCGATCCCGCCGAAAATACGGCACCCGACAAAGACGGAGCCGTCCTGCGCAGCCTCGCGCACAAGGCGGAAACGGACGTCGGTATTGAGCCCGCCTGCGCATCCGATGAAAAGCTGCCCCTCGTCTTCGGAATCAAGGTTGATAAGGGTCTTGCCTTCGAAAAAGCCCGGTTGAAGGGCCTCGGCGCCGTCCATTCCCGTCTCTTCCGAGATGGTGAAGAGGCACTCGATGCGCCCGGTGGGGGAAGAATCTTCGAGCAGGGCGATGCAGGCTGCTATGCCTATTCCGTCGTCGGCGCCGAGAGTGGTGTCGTCGGCAACCATCCAACCGTCGCGTATGACATACTTTATCGGGTCGGTGCGGAAGTCATGCTCCACGCCGGCATTCTTCTCGCAAACCATATCCTGATGGGCCTGGAGCACCACGGTGGGTACGTCCTCAAGGCCTGGGGCGGCATCGCGGGTGATGAGCACGTTGCCCGTGGCGTCGCGCTTGCACCCGAGGCCGAGTTCGGAAGCCTTACAGCAGAGCCATTCAGTCATAGGGTCCTCGTGGCCCGATTCGCGGGGAATAGTGGTTATCTCGCTGAACAATTCAAGTACCCGTTCCGGTTTCATATCATTTAAGAAGCTGTTTCTGAATTATAAAAAAAGCGGCGGACGGCAAGATGCCGCCGCCGTAACAGGCCTAAAGTTCAGCAGGCATAAGCATAGCTTCCAGGTCGGTGACGTATTTTTTGAAAACACGGTCGGTAGCCATCATATCGGAAACTATGTTGCAGGAGTGGAGCACGGTGGCGTGGTCCTTGCCGCCAGTCTCGGCGCCTATAGTGGAGAGCGAACAGTTGCTTATCAGGCTGCGGCACAAGTACATTGATATCTGCCTCGCCTGGAGAATCTGGCGCTTGCGCGACTTTGACACGAGCTCCTCGGAACTGATGTTGAAATACTCGCACACGACACGCTGGACGCCGGCTATCGAGAGTTCGCGCCCGGGCGAACTGACGATCTTCTCGACCACCCGTGCGGCAAGTTCAACGGAGTTCTCCTGATGCATCGCCGTGGCATACGCCATCACGGAAAGGAAGGCGCCCTCGAGCTCGCGAAAATTCGTCTTGACTCTGGTGGCGATGAATTCCAGCACCTCCCTGCCCATCTCAACGCCCTCGCGGCGGCAAAGGGCCTCGAGCATATTGAGGCGCGTGGCATAGTCAGGATGCAGGAGCTCCACCGACAAACCCCACTTGAAGCGGGACAGGAGCCTGTCTTCGAAATTCTGCAGCTCCACCGGCGGACGGTCGGAAGTGAACACGAGCTGCTTGCCGCTCTGGTGCAGGTAGTTGAAGATGCTGAAAAATGCTTTCTGCGTACCTTCGCCCTGCATATCCTGGATATCGTCCACTATCAGGACGTCAATCTTCTTGTAGTATGCGAGGAAGTCGTTGAGCTTGTTCTGCACCATGACGGCGTTGACGAACTGCGACTTGAACTCGTGGCCCGTGACGTAAAGCACCACCTTCTCGGGGAACTTTTCGTTGGCGGCAATGCCAATCGCCTGGGCAAGATGAGTCTTGCCCAGACCGGGGCCTCCGAAAATGAAGAGAGGATTGAAGGAGGTCTTGCCGGGATTGGAGGCGATGGCCGTACCCATGGTGTGCCCGAGCTTGTTGCACTCTCCAACAATGTAGTTGGCGAAGCAGTAAACCGGATTGAGCCGGGGATTGATGCGCAGCTTGCGGGGCAGGCCGGGCCATACCATAGGGCCGGGATTCCCGGAAGGAGGAGTCGAGATGCTGACCTCGGGGTTGACCGGGGCGCTGGCGGATGCCGCAGGGACGGTCATCAACGGCTGGCTGCGGACCACCCTCACCTTGTAGAGGAGCCGGGCGTCTGCGCCGATGACGCGCTTGAGCGTCTTCTTGATTACGTCGAGGTAGAAAGTCTCGAGATACTCGCGGAAAAAGTCCGACGGGACCTCGACCGTGAGCGTGGAATTAACCAGCGACACCGGCCGTACGGGAAGAAACCAGGTCTTGAATTTCTGGGGCTCGATTATCTGCTCCACTATCCCAAGAAAATGGTTCCAAACTTGCGTATGTCTTTCGGACTCGTTCATAATTTCGGCACTGCAAAAGTGGTTGAAAAAAAAGTGAAAAAAAAATCTTTTCACTATTGTTTTTTCATTTTATAAGTCTTATATAACGCTAGCCCCCATTCTGCAGTACACTAATCGTCAATCCTTTGTAATTCAATATTTTACAATAAAAAAAGGCGGTTTTTCACAATAAAAAACCGCCCGAAAATCCATTAAAAAATTATTTATCGCCCCTGCAGCGGCACCAGAAAGGCATCAGGGTATTTTTTCCGGATTGCGGGGAGCTTCGACTCGGCCTCAGCCTTGGCGCCGGAGACCCCGATTACGTACTTCCGCAGGTTCCCGGCCTCCACCACTACGGGCTCGTATCCGAGGACGGCCTTGTCTTTTAAATCGAATACTTTCGAGCTCACGAAAATCTGCACGCCCCAGCGCCCGCCAGCCTTCTGAGCACCTGCTGAAGAAGACTGCTGACCTCCGGCGGAAGAATCTTTCTGCCCTCCGGCCTGAGAAGTCTGCTGCCCTCCTCCTGAAGAAGCCGCTTTCCCGGACTGCGACGCGGAGCCTCCGCTTGAACTCATGCCGGACGAGGCAGCGCCTCCGCCGGCAGACTGCTGAGCCTTGCCGGAAGCATCTGCCTTGCCCGGCTTGGCATCGGAATCGCCCCGTTCGAGGCTGAGAGTACGGTCGTACTGATTCTTATAGAGTTTGAAAGCCTTGCAGATGGCGTCGGCAAAGCGGTCGCGGTTCGATTCGAGCCTGAGGGCCGCAAGGTCGGTGGAATTGGAGATGAAGCCGAGTTCTATCAGCACCGCCGGCATAGCCACTTTCCAGAGGACGAGCAGAGGATCCTGCCATATCCCCCTGTCGGCCTTCACCGGACCGCCCTTGAGATAGCTCGACACGGTCTGCGCAAAGTTCAGGCTCTGCTCAAGATGCGAATTCTGCATCAGCTGCAGGAAGATGAAGGATTCCGGGTCGTTGGGGTCGAAGCCCTGGTATTTGGTGGAATAGTCGTCTTCGAGCAGGACCACCGCGTTCTCCCGCTTGCAAACGTCCTGATTATAGGCGAAAAGGTCGCGGTTCTTGTTCTTCGACTTGCCCAGCACGTGCATCGAATAGCCGTTGGGGCCCGTCCCGGTTGTGGAATTGATATGGATGGAGATGAAAAGGTCCGCAGAAGCCTTGTTGGCAATTACGGCACGGTCATTGAGGGCAAGAGTCCTGTCGCGGTCGCGGGTGAGCACCACCTTCACGCCGGGACACTCCTCACCGATGCGTTTCGCCAGTTTAAGGGCTATATCGAGGGTCAGGTCCTTCTCGTACGTCTTTCCGTCCCGGCTTACGGCTCCGGGATCCTTGCCGCCGTGCCCTGCGTCGATGGCCACTGTGGAGAGGCTCAAATGCTGGGCGGAGGCCGGAAAAACGGCCAGAAGGCCCGCTGCAAGCAATGAAATTGTGTGTTTCAAAAAAATAATGTTACTTTTGTAGATTTGCAAATTTAATAAAATTATCTGTAAATTGAGAATATCCGGAAGAATTCTGGCAACGGTCCTGCTGACCGCATTGTCTTTCACCTCCCTGCAGGCGCAGAACGCAGCCCGCGGAGCGGCCCGCCGGATATTCAGCAACGCCGTTCCGAAGACCGTGCGCGTTGCTACTCCCGACTCCGCCACACTCGCGAAACGCGACTCCCTGCACCGCGCCGACTCGCTGCACAAGGCCGATTCAGCCGCGATGCGGGCCAAGAGCTCGCTCGAGCGCCCGGCATTCTCGTCGGCCAAGGACTCCATCGTGGAAGTGTTCTCCGACGGCCAGCGTATGATTTACTACTACGGCGACGTCAGCGTGGAGTATCAGGACATGAAGCTGAGCGCCGCCTATATGCAGTACAATATGACCACGGGCACCGTGTACGCAAAGGGCGTCTATGACTCGCTCCAGGGCGAATGGATAGGAAGGCCCGTTATGACGCAGGCCGGCAAGACCTACAACATGGACGAGGTCAAATACAATTTCGAAACCCGCAAGTCCTCGATAAAGAACATTATAACCAGCGAAGACAACGCCATAATGCACGGCGGCAAGGTAAAGATGATGCCCGACCAGTCAATCAACCTGACGCAGGGAAAATACACGGTGTGCGAGCTCGACCACCCGCATTACTACCTGGCCCTCACCGCCGCCAAGGTAATGACCGAGCCCAACCAGAAGACCGTTTTCGGCCCCGCCTACCTTGTGGTCGAGGACGTTAAGCTCCCCTTCATCGGCCTTCCGTTCGGCTTCATCCCCAAGCGCCCTGAAAGGGCCACCGGCCTCCTGATGCCCACCTTCGGCGAGGAGAATGCACGAGGCTTCTACATGAAAGACGCCGGCTTGTTCTTCGTATTCGGCGACTATCTCGACCTTTCCGTTACCGGA
>JAFSVP010000080.1 GCA_017444905.1 Bacteroidales bacterium | reverse complement strand
TTGCGGCAATCACTATAATCACAATCAGGCAGATGGCGATAGTCGAAAGGGCCGGCAGATAAGCCGATGCATGCCCTGACGCTTTCGGAAGAATCCGGCGCACCGCCAGCCCCAGGGCGACAGGCAGTATGACCACCCACAGGATACTCAGCAGCATACCCGTTACGTTCACGTCCACCGTCTCCCCTGCCAGCAGCCACACAAGCAGCGGCGTCAGCACGGGAGCGAGCAGCGTTGATACAGCCGTCATCCCTACGGACAGCGCCAGGTCCCCCTTCGAAAGATAGGTGATGACGTTGGACGCCGTGCCTCCCGGGCAGCATCCCACCAGAATCACTCCGATGGTAAGAGCCTCATTCAGAGCGAATACCCTCGACAACGCGAAGGCCAGCAGCGGCATCACCGTAAACTGAGCGAGACATCCTATGAACACGTCCCGGGGGCGGCTGAACACCACCCTGAAATCCTCCGCCTTCAGCACAAGACCCATCCCGAACATAATCACCCCCAGCAGAGGGTTTATTAGAGATGGCTTCAGACTGCTCAGCGTATCGGGGAAAACCAGGGCCAGAAGCGCCGACAGCAGAACAAGCACCCCCATATAATCGGATATGAACTTGCACAGGCGTTTCACTCGCTGTAATTATGGTCGATGACGATGCTTACCTGATACTCTGGAACAAGCGCCTGAATCTCTTCCGACAACAGCTTGTAAAGAGCGGCATCGTCGTGGCAGGAGATGTCTGGCACGACGTCCACCGACAGCGTACCGTCCGCCTCGGAGCAGTAGAACCCGTGAATCTGCACAAGTTCCTTGTGGGCCGCAAGTGCCTTAGTCACCTTGGACTGAAGCTCGGAGCGATGATTCTCTCCGGTAGCAAAGGCATAGACGCCAACGGTCATTATGATTCCGTGATTCTCATACATCTTGATGGAAATCTTCCTCGTCAGACCGTGAATCTCGTGGGCCGTCATGGTATCGGGGATGCTGACGTGCAGAGAGCCTATCATCACGTCGGGGCCGTAGTTATGGAGGATGATGTCGAACACGCCTCGCACCCCATCGAAAGTCATAATCTCCTGCTTGATGGCCTTGATGAGCTCCGGCGGGACCCTGGCCCCCAGCAGCTCGTTGACGGGAGACGCAAGCATCTCTATACCTGCCTTGATGATAAGCAGGGAAATGAGCGCACCCAGGATACCGTCGAGAGAGAAGCCCCAGAGCAGCATCACGCAGACGGATATGAGCGTGGCGGTGGTGATGACAGCATCGAAAAGGGCATCGGAGCCGGAAGCGACGAGGGCGTCGCTGTTAAGCAGTCTCCCCTGCTTCCTGACATACCATCCCAGCAGCAGCTTGACGACTATGGCAACGATGATGACGATGAGGGTGGCAGTAGTGTAGCTGGGTTGCGTGGGTTCGATGATTTTCTTTACCGACTCGATGAGGGAGGTGACGCCCGCCGACAGCACGATGACGGCAATGATGATGGCGCTGAAGTACTCGATGCGCCCGAAGCCGAACGGATGCTTGCGGTCGGCCGGCCGCTGCGAGAGCCTGGTGCCAACGATAGTGATGACGCTTGACAGAGCGTCGCTCAGGTTGTTCACGGCGTCCATCACTATGGCCACGCTGCCGGCGATGACGCCCACCACGGCCTTGAACGCCGCCAGCATCACGTTTGCTGCAATCCCAATGACGCTAGTCCGTATGATTCGGGAACTTCTGTCCATATATTACGAGAATTTTTCCGGACAGTGCAACACCGTCACGGTGTAAAGTTAAACATTTTTTGACAATATTCGATAGGTGTCAGGTAACCCAGCCGTTTGCGTGGTCTGTGGTTTAGCTTGTTCTGGACCATCGCCACGTACTCGTGTGACACGTCATCGAAGTTCGTACCTTTGGGTATGTACTGCCGTGCCAACCCATTCGTATTCTCGTTGGCTCCTCTTTCCCAGACGCCATCAAAAAGTTTGAAATTTTAATTAAAAAGTGGTATCTTTACCACCAATTAGAAAACATTCATGGTCCATGAAGTACCTCAACATAGCAAAAGCCATTGAAGCCTGGCGCGCCATTCAGCCCCTTTCCGAGAGGGACCGCGAGCGCTTGAGCCGCAAGTTCACCGTGGATTTCAACTTCAACAGCAATCACATCGAAGGCAATACCTTGACCTATGGCCAGACCGAACTCCTGCTACTTTTCGGCAAGGTCGTCGGCGAAGCAGAAATGAAAGATCTGGAGGAGATGAAAGCCAGCAACGTCGGCCTCAAGATGATGCAGGAGCAGGCTCTCATCAAAGAAATGCCTCTCACGCAGAACTTCATCCGCCAGCTCCATAAAGTGCTGCTCCGCGAAGACTACACCGTTTATCGTGAGCTCCCCGGTGGCCAGCAGACCAGCTACGTCATCCACGCCGGGCGGTATAAGACACGTCCGAACAGCGTGATTACCCGCTATGGGTACCGCTTCGAATACGCATCTCCGGAAGAGACTCCCGCCCTTATGGCCGACCTGGTGGACTGGTACAACGAAGAAGAAGCCAAAGGCAAACTCAGCCCAGTTGAGCTGGCGGCTCTCTTCCACTACCGCTACATACGCATCCACCCCTTCGAGGACGGCAACGGCCGTATAGCCCGCCTGATCGTCAACTTCATCCTGGCCCGTCACGACTACCCGATGATTGTTGTGCGCAGCCGCGGAAAGAAAGAATACCTGGAAGCTCTCCATCAGGCCGATTTGGAAGCAGGTGCAACGCCCGGCATCGGCGCACACGCGCCCCTTGACCGCATCCGCCCCTTCTCAAAATACTTCACGGCCCTGGTGGCAGAAGAGATATACAACGACGTCCGATTTGTCACAGAGCCGAATGAAAACGTCTGGTGGTACGATGGCCAGCGCGTTGAATTCCGCACGCCGAATTACGCCAAGATTCTCCGGATCATGCAGAGCCAGGCTTCGGTTACCATTGACGGCTTGAAGGTAGAGCTCGGCATCAATAAATCCGCGGTCCAGCGCCTTCTGGGCTCTCTCAAAGAAAAGGGATTTATTGAGCCTGCCGGAGAAGGTGGAGGCTGGCGAGTTCTCATCACTCCGTCGATGTAAAAGGACCTCGCAAAAGTCATGATAAATTTTCTTTTGCTAAATTTGCAGAGAAGAAGAAACCGGATAGTTACTATGAAAGTATTGATGATTAACGGGAGCCCCCGGCAGAAGGGCAACACTTCCATTGCTTTGGCGGAAATCGCGGGGCAGCTGGAGAAGCACGGTATTGAAAGCGAGATTGTGTGGATTGGCAACAAGCCCCTCCGCGGCTGCATCGTCTGCAACAGCTGCAAGCAAAGGCCTGGCGCCTGCGCTTTCGACGACGACGTCTGCAACGGCATCACCGCAAAGATGAACGGCGCCGACGCTCTCATAGTCGGCTCTCCCGTGTACTACGGCCAGCCCAACGGAGCATTGATTGCCATCGTCCAGCGTATGCTGTATTCCAACGGAGACGCGTTCAGGGGCAAGCCTGCCGCCGCCGTAGCCGTCTGCCGCAGGGGTGGAGCCACCGCCGCTTTCCAAACTCTCAATATGCCGTTCCAGATGCTGAATATGCCGGTGGTGACATCCCAGTACTGGAACATAGTCTACGGCCGCGAGCCGGGTCAGGCGGCACTCGACACCGAAGGCCTGCAGACGATGCGCACCCTTGCCAACAATATGGCAGCGATGCTGAAGGCCACCGGCGGCAAGCCCCTGCCGGGGAGCGACGAGCCCTGGGCACCGATGCATTTCATAAGATAGAGATTAAAATGGAAGAGCCCGTTCTCAACTCTCACAACAAGGAGGAATATCCCCCGATGCACACGGCAGAGCATATCCTTAACGGCACGATGGTAAGGATGTTCGGCTGCCCACGCTCGCGCAACGCCCACATCGAGCGAAAGAAATCGAAATGTGACTATCTGCTTGACTCCTGCCCTACCGACGGGCAGGTGGCGCAGCTGGAAGCGGCCGTGAACGAGGTCATCGGCAGGAATCTGGACGTGACGGTAGAGTTCATGCCCCGTGAGCAGGCCGCCGGCATCGTGGACCTGAGCAAGCTGCCTGAGGAGGTCTCGGATACGCTCCGAATCGTGCGTGTGGGCGATTACGACGCCTGCGCCTGCATAGGAGCGCACGTGAGCAACACCTCCGAAATAGGCACGTTCAAGATTCTGAGCCACGACTACGAAAACGGCCGCTGGCGGGTAAGGTGGAAGGTGCAATAGAAAACGAATATATTCTCAATGATGAAGAAATTTCTGATACTGACCGCATTCCTTGCTACGGCGCTTACGGCGCAGGCGCAGGAGAACCTGCAGAGAGGAGCGATTGCATCCTCCGAAAAGGAATCCTTCACCACGCTGAAGGAGATACCCATAACCAGCGTCAAGAACCAGTTCCGCAGCGGCACCTGCTGGGCCCACGCCACGATTGGGTTCCTGGAGGCTGAGATTCTCCGTCAGAAGGGCAGGACATACGACCTTTCCGAGATGTTCGTTATTGGCAATGACTATATGGACTGCGCCACGCACTATGTCAGGATGCACGGCTTCAGCCAGATTTCGCAGGGCGGTTCCTGCGAAGACGTCATCGAGGTAATCCGCAACTACGGCATCTGTCCGCAGGACGCAATGCCCGCGCCCTCTTCCCTGCCCGTGGGTGATTCGCTCGCCAATTTCAAGCACTTCTTCGCCGAGTTGGAAAAGAAAGTGAGCGGCATCGTCGTCAAGGACGCCAAGCATCCCATGCCCCACTGGCGCGACAGCGTACAGGCGTTCATAACTCAGTATCTGGGCAGGTGTCCCGACTCTTTCGAATATGAAGGGAGCAGCTATACTCCCCTGTCTTTTGCCGGGAGCCTCGGCCTCAATCTTGACGATTACGTGAGCCTTACCAGCTACACGCACCATCCGTTCAACGAGTGGTTCGTGATTGAATCGCCTTACAAATGGCGCCTGAAGCCCAGCTATAACATTCCTATCGAAGAGCTTATGGATATCCTGGACAAGGCTCTGGACAAGGGCTACACAGTGGCCTGGGGAGGCGACGTGTCAGGCAATTTCACCCGCACCGGCCTCGCCTCTCTGCCCGACGGTGTTATCCCCACGCAGGAACTCCGGCAGCGGCAGTGGGACGACTGGGACTTCACCTACGACCACGTGATGCTCATTTACGGTAAGGCCGTCGACGAGAACGGCAAGCCCTACTATATGGTCAAGAATTCCTGGGGCGAGAGAGGATTTTACCAGGGCATCTGGTATATGTCTCGCGAATTTATCGCATTGAACACCACCTATCTTTTCCTCAATCGGAACGCGCTGCCCAAAGGATTGCGCAAGGCCTTGAAGAAGTGAGAAGCTGTTTTGAAACGATTACTCTCTTTTCGGCAACCATTTCAAAACAGCTTCTGATTCATTCGCCGCAGTTATGATTCGACTCTATACCCTTACCTCCAGCCTCCACGGCGAGATGATGGCCGATGCGGCCGCAGAGCCCTTCGTTCAAGGCATTGAAACTGCGCTCGGCGAGCGCTTCCTTTTCCGCGGAGCGGACTTTTCAGATTACGGCAGCGCCGGAGCCACCGACCTCATCTATGTGCGCACCGGCGGCACCGAAGGCCTCTTCAAGCAGGTTTTCTGCCCTGATGGCGGCGTGGCGGTGATTCCCGGAGGCAAGCCCGTTCGCCTGCTTACCAGCGGCGAGAGCAATTCCCTTGCCGCTTCGATGGAGATTCTCTCGTTCCTGCGGCTCCACGGCCTCCAGGGAGAGATTCTGCACGGCACGGCTGATGACATTGCAAAACGCCTGCAGGGAGCAGTCCCCTGCCCTGATGCATCTTTCCACAGGAAGCTTGGGCAGTCCCGCCTGCTTGCCGGAGAGCATTACGGCATCATCGGGCGCCCCTCCGACTGGCTTATCAGCAGCGACGTCGACCCCAGCAAGGCGGCGGAAGTGCTTGGTGCGGAGCTCATCGACATAGATATAGAAGAATTGGTCAGCCTGTGGAAAGAGTCTGCACCGGCCGCTGCCGAATCAAATGCTGCGGCTACTACGGCCACTGCGGCTTCTGCTTCAGCTTCAGCTACGGCAAGGGTGGCAGCTGCACCGGGAGATGCTGCTAAGGCATCAGCATCCTTCGGCCTGAAGCTGCTGAACGTCCCGAAGTTCGGCAGGCCCATTTCCGGAGAGGCGTTCGAGATGGCAGTGCGGGTGTATGAGTCGTTATGCAAACTGGTTGATAAATATCATCTTAGCGGCCTTACGCTGCGCTGCTTCGACCTTCTGTCGGCAATCGGGACTACCGGCTGTCTTGCCCTCTCTCTCCTGAACAGCCGCGGCTTTGTGGCCACCTGCGAGGGCGACGTTCCGGCTATGCTGACGATGGCCGTTTCGCGCAAAGTAGCGGGGACTCCCGGCTTTCAGGTCAATCTGTCAAGAATCGAAGGCGACGACCTTCTGTTCGCGCACTGCACCGTACCGATTGACATCGTTGAAGACTACTGCTACGACACGCATTTTGAGTCAGGCATAGGGGTGGCCATTCACGGGGAGTTCCGCACCGGCCCCTTCACCCTCTTCAAGATTGGAGCCCGGCTGCAGGAGTTCGTGGCGGAAGACGTCTTCCTTACTGCCAATCAATACGAGAACCGCCTCTGCCGCACCCAGGTCCATATCCTTGCGCCCGGTCTCCCCTCCTACCTGCTCTCAGACCCGCTCGGCAACCACCACGTCCTCATCCCAGGCCACCATGCCCGCGCTATCGCCGAAGCGCTGCTGGCCTGCCATCAATAATAGGGGCCGCGTGTAATCTATTACTCTCCCCTTAGGAAACATTACAGATTGTCGAATGTCTGCTACATTTTGGCAGGAGTTCCGTTTACCTTTGCAGAATTAATCAACCAAACCGTTATCAAGATGAACTGTTTACCTATAGTTATCGGTCATACCCCAAACCACGAGCCTAGGGTCATCGACCTTGCGGACGCACCTCATATCCTTGTTGCAGGCGCCTCCGGGCAGGAGATTTCTGTATTCCTGCATAATATGGCAGAATCTCTTCAGTCCGGGAATAGTCCTGAGAAACTGAAGTTGGTCTTTATTGAAAGGACAAGCTCCGGGGAGGCTGCAGATACTCTTGCAGGACTTTGTGAAGAATTGGAGCGCCGGTACGAAGCCCTTTCGTCGGCACGGGTGAGCAGCGTCCGCGACTACAACAGGAAAGCTGGCTCCGGACTCCCCTACATCGTGTGCATTATCGAAGAATTCGGCGGTATGGGTGCAGCAGCCATCATTCGTCTCGCCCAGATGGGACGCGCCGCCGGCATCCATATGATTATTGCCACACAAAGGCTGTCACCGGATGTGATAACGAGCCTGATTAAAGCCAACTTCCCTACCAAAATCGCATTCCGCACGGCTTCCAGCAAGGATTCCATAGCCATCCTGGACAATCCCGGAGCCGAAAAACTCTCCGGCAAGGGAGACTTTCTCCTGGGCGACGAGATTACAGTTGAACGAATAAGCAGTTAAGCTGTTACTGCCAGATATTCACGGCCAAGTTTTTCAACGCAATTCATTATCTCCTGCTCGCGCTCGGCAGATGGAGTCTTGAAACCATTGATATAACTGCGGAGAAGCGAGGCGCTGAAACCGTACTTCTTGGCAAAACCGCTGACATTTATTTCCGGATGGGTCAGAAAGAAGCGCTGAAGGCGCGTTGGCTCGGCGTCGGCATACAAGAAGCTCTCAAAGCTTACGTCTTCATCCAGATTATGCCAATGGATACCGATGGTGCTGATTTCATATTTGGCCCTCTGCGCGTCACTGGCCTCACGAAGGTGTGAATACCAGAGCAGTGACTGGCGATAGGTCTTCCCGTCGTCTCCCAGGCCATAGAGCCAGTCGCCGTCGAACCAGATTTTACTTATCGTTTTCATCTTTAAATAACTCATACCAGCGATTGATGATGATGTCAGTATTCTCGGCAATCATACGCTCGATGCGCTTGAGATCATTGGCTTTGATAT
>JAFSVP010000079.1 GCA_017444905.1 Bacteroidales bacterium | reverse complement strand
CGCCGTAGAGCTGGTGCGTGACCTGGCGGTCTTCGGGGATGTTGGCCTCAAAGTCGGTGTCGAGGAGGTAGAGGTCGGTGCGGCCCACGGCGATCTTCCAGATACGGGCAGTCATCTCGCGGCCGGGCATCGACATCTTCACCGTAACCCAGGCTCCGTTCTCGTCGAGCACGGGCTCGGCAGGAATCTTCAGGAAGTCCTGGCCGTTGTACTCGGCCACCTGGTTGCCCTGGGGCGTGATGCGCTGGGTGAAGTAACCGTAGCGGTAAAGAAGTCCGACGGCGACGAGGTTGACGTTCATGTCGGAAGTTTCCTTCAGATAGTCGCCCGCGAGGATTCCAAGACCTCCGGAATATATCTTGAGGGAGGTGTCGAGGCCGTATTCCATACAGAAATACGCCACGGAAGGCTCCGTGCGCTTCGACTTCTGCTCCATATAGTCGTTGAATTCCTTCATCACTGCTCCCAGGCGGGAAAGGAAGGAAACGTCTTTTGCAAGCTCGTTGTAGCGCTTGAGGCTTACCGTGTCGAGGATGGCCATGGGATTGTGGCCCGACTTGTGCCAAAGCTCTGCGTCAATCGACTTGAAAAGGGCTTTTGCACTGTCGTTCCAGCACCACCACAGGTTCTTGCAAAGGGTTTCGAGACCTGAGAGCTCGTCCGGCAGGTGGCGGGTCACCATGACACTCTTCCACGCCGGATCGACTGCTTCAAATTTGTTGTTCTGCATAATTGGTACGTATAATGAAATCACTCAGTACGTTCATATAATTGATGAACGCTTCGTAGGGTGTTGCGTAGGGGCTGAACCGCTTGTGGATTTCGCCGTCGGAGAAGAACTTCGTGCACATATAGTACAGGTGGTCGCTCTCCTGCAGGTGGCCGAAATCCGACCAGAGTTCGGGGTCGTTGATGAGGGCGAGCTTTTCGGTGAGGCCGTAGAGTTTGTTGTAGGCGTCCTGCTGAAGCTCGTTGCCCAGCCAGGCGCTGAGGTCGCGCTCCTCGTCGGCCCAGGAGATGGGCTCGGGGACGCTCAGGGAGCCTGCAGGCTTGATATTGCGGGCGGCCTGGGCGGGAGTCACGAACTCCATTCCGCCGTCGGAGAGGACGGCTCCCGGAAGGTCGCGCATAAAGTCGAAAATGCCGCTTTCCGCACCCTGGTGCTCTCCGAAGGTCTCGTAGTCCATGAAGAGGTTTACGATGTCACCCTCGGTTTCCTTCAGCCAGCCCACGAATTTCCCGGCAGTGAGCGGCCAGCCGTCCCATCCGCTGTCGGAAAAGCGGAAGGCCACGTCGTCGCTGAGGCCGTAGTTGCGCAGGAGCAGCTTCAGCTTGGGCTGCACAGGGTCAGTATAAATGTAATTGGGGCTCTGCCAGCCCATTATGTGGCGGGCGCCCTCGGTGAGCATGGTCTTGAAGCCGAGTTCATAGACCTGACGGCCGATTTCGTCGGAATAGATGAGCTCGGTGTTGCGGAACGAGACAGGAGTCACACCGAAGTACTGCTCGATGGCGTTGCGGTGCTTCGACACCTGATGCAGGAACTCCGCTCCCGACGCAAGCGAGGCCAGCGAATGGTAGTAGGTCTCGCAGAGGAACTCCACTTTGCCGGTGTCGGCAAGAGCGCGGAAGCTGTCGATAATCTCGGGAGCGTAGCGCTCGAACTGCTCGAGGGCCGAACCGGATATCGAAAAAGCCACCTTGAACTTACCCTTGCTGCGGTTGATTGCATCCAGAAGCAGCTCGTTCATGGGCAGATAGCACTTCTGGGCCACCCTCTTGAGGATGGTGCGGTTGGCGAAATCGTCGTAATAATGGGAGTCCTTGCCTATATCGAAAAACCTGTACTGGCGGAGCCTGGTAGGCTGATGGACCTGGAAATAAAGGCAGATTGACTTTTTCATATCAGTGATTCGTAAACTTTTTTCAATTTGGCCGTCGCCCCGTTCCATTTGAGGCGGTTGACCTCGTCGTAGCCCTGCTTCGAGGCGAAGGAAGTGAGGGCCGGATAAGAGACGAGCGCGTAGATGTCGTCGGCAAGGGCGTCAACGTCCCAGAAATCGACCTTGAGGGCGTAGCGGAGCACTTCCGCGGCGCCGGACTGGAACGAGATGATGGAAGGAACGCCGGTACGCATCGCTTCGAGGGGCGAGATGCCGAAAGGCTCCGATACCGACGGCATTATGTAAACGTCGGACAGGGCGAACATCTTCTGCACGTCGGCTCCGCGAAGGAAGCCCGTGAAGTGGAAGCGGTCGGAGATGCCGAGCTTCGCCACCTGGCGTATGGCACGGTTCATCATATCGCCGCTGCCGGCCATCACGAACCTTACGCCGGTGGTGCGCTTGAGCACCTTGGCGGCGGCGTCGATGAAGTACTCGGGGCCCTTCTGGAAGGTGATGCGGCCGAGGAAGGTGACAACCTTGTCTTTTACGCCGCGCTCGACCGACAGGTCTTCGCGGCCGCTGAAATCCACGGCGTTGTGTACGGTCACGACCT
>JAFSVP010000078.1 GCA_017444905.1 Bacteroidales bacterium | reverse complement strand
CCCAAGGAGTCCATCGACTTCAACGGCAACACCGGCCCCTTCATCCAGTACACCCACGCCCGTATCTGCAGCATCCTCAGGAAGGCCGCCGAAAACGGCTGCACCGCCGGCATAAGCGAAAAGGCCGCCCTGAGCGCCAAGGAGATACGCCTCGTGAAGTGGCTCTGCTCCTATCCCCAGAAGGTAGCCGAAGCAGCAGCCGCCTACTCCCCCGCCGTCATAGCCAACTACTGCTACGACCTGGCCAAGGAGTTCAACCAGTACTACCACGAGACCGGCATCCTCAAGGAGCCCGACAAAGACCTCCTTGCCATGCGCCTCTCGCTCATAGGAGAACTCGCAGCCGTGCTCCGCAAGGCCTGCGGCATACTCGGCATCAACCTCCCCGAAAGAATGTAGTCTATGTTCCCCACTTCCGTCAAGGAGCTTGAAAACCTTGGTTGGGACTACATAGACGTCATCTTCTTCACCGGCGACGCCTTCGTCGACCATCCCAGTTTCGGCACGGCCTGCATTTCGCGCTGGCTCGAAGCCGCGGGCTACCGCGTGGCCATAGTTCCGCAGCCCAACTGGAGGGACGACCTTCGCGACTTCCGCAAGCTGGGAGCCCCGAGGCTGTATTTTGCCGTGAACGCCGGGGCGATGGACTCGATGGTGAACCACTATACGGCGGCAAAGCGCCTGCGCCACGACGACGCCTACACCCCCGAGGGCCGGGCCGGACAGCGCCCCGACAGGGCCGTTACCGTTTACACCCGCATACTTAAAAAGCTCTGGCCCGACGTCCCGGTGGTGATAGGAGGCGTGGAGGCGTCGCTGAGGCGCCTTACTCACTACGACTACTGGAGCGACAGCCTGATGCCCTCGATACTCGTCGACAGCGGGGCCGACTGGCTCTGCTACGGTATGGGCGAGAAGCCTATGCTGGAGCTTACCCGCGCAATCGAGGCGGGCCGCAACAGGCGCCAGATTGAGGAGATAAGGCAGCTGGCCTTCTATCGCAGCGGCAGGCCTCACGTCCAGGACGGAGCCGGAGTCGCGCAAGCGAAAGGCGGCGCAAATGCAGCCGGCGGCGGAGGCGAATGCAGTAAAGACAACTCTCCCGGTAAAGCCGGGGCTTCCGCCCCCGGTACCGTGCTGCTGCATTCCTACGAGGAGTGCTGCAAAGACAAGCGGGCCTTCGCAGAGAACTTCCACGAGATAGAGATTTACGCCAATATGCTGGAGCCGCCGGTGCTCATAGAGCCCGTGGGAGGCGGATACGTGCAGGTTAACCCCACCTGTCCCCCATCCACCACCGAAGAGATGGACAGCTTCTGGGACCTCCCCTTCACCAAGCTCCCGCACCCCCGCTACAAGGGTAAGCGCATCCCCGCCTACGACATGATAAAAGACAGCATCATCACCCACAGGGGATGCTTCGGGGGTTGCAATTTCTGCACTATCGCGGCCCATCAGGGCAAATTCATACAGAGCCGCAGCGAAGAGAGCATACTGAAGGAGGTGCGAAAGCTCGCGGCCATGCCCGGATTCAAGGGCAATATCTCCGACGTCGGAGCCCCGACGGCCAACATGTACGGCATGCAGGGCGGCGACATGAGCCGTTGCGCCAAATGCCGGCGCAAATCCTGCCTCTACCCCGCCCCCTGCGTCAACCTCGACCGCTCGCACCGCCGCCTTCTCGAGCTATACTCGCGCATCGACTCCGTAAAGGGCGTAAGGCACTCTTACATTGGCAGCGGCATACGCTACGACCTCTTCCTCGACGAGAACGGATTCATCGACGGAAGCTGCCGGAAGTACCTCGAAACCGTGATGCTGAAGCACACCTCGGGGCGCATGAAGGTGGCCCCCGAGCACACTGAAGACAAGGTCCTCGGCTATATGGCCAAGCCCTCGTTCAGGCTTTTTGAAAGGCTGCGCCGCGAGTTCGACTCGGTGAACCGCAAGGCCGGCACACACGTCGAGCTGGTGCCCTACTTTATCTCCTCTCACCCGGGATGCACCCTCGAAGATATGAGGCGCCTCTCCTCACACCCGGCCCTGAAAGGCATCTGGATGGACCAGGTGCAGGACTTCATGCCCATCCCCATGACCACCTCCTCGGTAATGTTCTACTCCGGGATAGACCCCCGCACCATGAAGACCGTCTTCGTCGAGCGCGACCCCGAACGCAAACGCCTCCAGAAGTCGCAGTTCTTCCGCAAGAACAAGAAAGATTCGCGGAAATATTAAGAATCCCCAGTTTTTATCTCAAGCAAAAATTTTTGCTTCATTTCTTACGCAAGACTCCGCAAGCTTACCAATTGATATAGACGTTGCCGCCGGAAGTGCCGTTGCCGGACCCTATCCAAGCCTTGATACTGGCTTTGGAGGAACCATTCAGTGTCTTTCCGGCAAGTGAGATGAGAACAAAAGCAGGCAACTTTTTTAAATATCGTTTGCGATATAAAAATAAAGTCGTATATTTGCATCGTGAACGATATAAATAACAACTAAATATTATAGAGTCATGGACTTCACCACTACTTTTCAGATCTCTCAGATGATCGTCAACGAACTTGCCGGAAGCGCATTCGTACACAAAATGCAGGGTCAACTCTTCAAGAGCCAGGGCTTCACGAAGCTCGGCCAAAAGTATCTCGACCATTACACGGAGGAAATGGGATGGGTCGAGAAGTACACGGACCGTCTGCTGGACCTCGGCTGCGTGCCGGAGGTGAAGGTGTGCAGCCAGGCTACCCTGATCGAGGATCCCAAAGCCTATCTCGAGGCCGACCTCAAACTGCAGAAAGAAGGCGTGGAAACCCTCTATAAAGCCATGCCCGCCCTGGTCGCAGACCCTACCACCTACGACCTCACGAAGGCTTATCTGCTGGACGAGGAGGAAGACCTGTACTGGGACGAGGAGCAGCTTGACCTCATCAAGAAAATCGGCTATCAGAACTGGCTCTTAAAGCAGCTTTAAAATGGCAAGGGTTTACGATTTCAAGGCCCTGAGCAACAAGGGCGTAGAAATGGACTTCGCACAGTACGAAGGCAAAGTTCTCATGGTTGTCAATACCGCATCCAAGTGCGGTTTCACCCCGCAGTACGATGCCCTGGAGGCGCTCTATCAGAAGTATAAGGACCAGGGACTGACCATCGTCGGCTTCCCTTGCGACCAGTTCGCCCACCAGGAGCCCGGCTCCAACGAGGAGATTGCGGAATTCTGCCGCCTGAACCACGGCGTGACCTTCCAACTGATGAGCAAGATCGACGTCAACGGCCCGAAGGCGGATCCCATCTTCGAGTACCTC
The DNA here is from genome assembly GCA_017444905.1 of Bacteroidales bacterium. Classification (GTDB taxonomy): domain Bacteria; phylum Bacteroidota; class Bacteroidia; order Bacteroidales; family UBA932; genus Cryptobacteroides. Next base: position 2,172 of record JAFSVP010000078.1, on the reverse strand, counting down.
AAGTCCGCAGCTCCCTCCGAGGAATACAAGGGCCTGAAAGCCAAAGCCACGCACGCCATGCTGAAGGGCCTCAGCAAAAGCGTTGAGAAGGATAGCGATATCCTTTGGAATTTCACCAAATTCCTCGTCAACCGCGACGGCACCGTCATCAAGCGTTATGCGCCGACCACGACGCCGGAGGACATGGAAAAGGACATCCAGGGAATGCTATGATCAAAGAGGAATTCCTGCTGGACAATCAGCTTTGTTTCAGGCTGTACACCGCTTCGCGCCTTCTCACGCAGGCCTACCACCCGTTGCTCTCGGAGCAGGGATTGACCTATCCGCAATACCTGGTACTGCTGGTCCTGTGGGAGAAGGATGCGCAGCCGGTGAATGACATTGCCGAACGCTTGTTCCTGGAAACCAATACGGTCACTCCACTCCTGCAACGCATGGAAAAGAGTGGTATCCTGACTCGGGCAAAAGGCAAGAAGGATGCCCGTCAGATGATTGTTTCACTGACCCGGAAGGGTAAGGAGCTTCAGAATAAGCTGGCCAATGTGCCCTTCACGGTAGGCAATGCCGTTATGTGCGAAAGCGTCACCCCCGAAACCGCCCCGGACCTCTTCCGGATGCTGGACGATATCGTTTTGCGACTGTCAGGTGCTCATCATTAGTATTCTTATGTCCGAGATTAATATTCAATCCTACATGAGTGACGCCGTTCGCCGGATTATGGCGAAGGCATACTGCAATGTCTTGGGAAATCCACTTGAGGCAAAGACTGTATGGCGCCTGCAGCAGACTTTCCTGCAATCGGAAAAACGTCGTCGGCGGGTGCTGAAGAAAGAAGGCGTGGACGTGCCTCCTTTCCTTATTTGCTCTATCTCGACCACCTGCAACTTGCATTGCAAAGGTTGCTACGCCCGGGCGAACGGGATCGCTTCTGATAACCCGGGCACACAGAAACCGTCATTGTCGCCTGAGCAATGGAAGAACATCTTCGAAGAAGCCGCCTCATTGGGCGTCAACTTCGCCCTGCTGGCCGGCGGCGAACCGATGATGCGCCGGGATATCCTGGAACGTGTCGCTGAGGTGGAAGACATGATTTTCCCCATCTTTACCAACGGCACGCTTATCGGTCCTTCTTACATTGCCTTCCTCAAACAGCACCGTAACATGATTCCGGTCATCAGCATTGAAGGCCTGGAACAATCGACCGACGAGCGGCGCGGCAAGGGCATGTACCAGCGTGCCATGAAATCGGCGGAGATGTTGCATGCCGAGGATCTGTTCTTCGGTACCAGCATCACGGTGACCACGGAGAATTTCGGACTGGTGACCTCCGATGACTTTGTCGATAATCTGCGAGCGACAGGCTGCAAGCTGATCATCTATGTCGAATACGTGCCGACTGAGCCGGGCACCGAATACTTGGCGTTCGGCGAAGCTGATCTGGAGATGATGGAAAAGGTGCAGGCCCATCAGCGGGAACGCTATCAGGAAATGATCATCATCTCCTTCCCGGGAGACGAACAGCACCTGGGCGGCTGCCTGGCCGCCGGAAGAGGTTTCTTCCATATCGGCCCGGACGGCAGCGCCGAGCCGTGTCCCTTCTCTCCCTTCTCGGACAGCAACGTGCTCAGCCTGGGGGTCAGAGGTGCGTTGTCATCGCCGCTTTTCCGCAAATTGCGCGACGCTCATCTGGTGGGCGGAGAGCATTCCGGCGGTTGTGCCTTGTATGAACACCGGGTGGAAGTCGAACAATTATTGAACACTAAACAATAAGCAAAATGAGTACTGCAATCAGATTCTACAGCAAGTTTGGTCATTCCAAACAGATGGCGGAGGCCATTGAGGACATAGTCGGCGCAAAGGCCGCAACGGTCGACAACCCGCTCACGGAACCCGTTGATACGCTCTATCTTGGCGCCGGTGTTTTCCTCGGCAAAGTTAACGGAGCTGTCCTGGACTTCATCGCAACACTCACCCCGGACAAGGTGAAGCAGGTCGTCTGCTTCGGCTCGTCCGCCATCATCAACTCGCCAGTGCCCCAGATGCGCAAGGCCCTTGAAGCGCGCGGTATTACGGTCAGCACGGCCGAATTCACCTGCAAAGGTTCAATGGGCCCTGTCCATAGCGGTCATCCTGACAGCAAGGATATTGACGCCTTCCGGAAGTTTGTCCAAT
>JAFSVP010000077.1 GCA_017444905.1 Bacteroidales bacterium | reverse complement strand
GGTTTCGACCGTGGGCGTGCCGGGAGCTATGGCCTCGGCGAGGTCGGTGATGCGGTATGAAGGTATTTTGGGTATGAAAATCTCGCCTCCGATATGGTGCCTGAGGGCGAAAAGGACCAGCTCCGAGGCCTCTTCGAGCCTGAGGTTGAAGCGGGTCATCCGCTTGTCGGTGACGGGGATGGAACCGGCGCCTCCGGCTGCAAGCCTGCGGAATATCTCCACTGCGGAGCCCTTGGAGCCGAGTATGTTGCTGAGCCTGGCCACCGAGAAGCGGACGTCCTTGCGGCCGCTGATATTGTTGGCGGCTACGAAGAGCTTGTCGGCGGTGAGTTTGGTGGCTCCGTACAGGGTGAGGGGTGCGCAGGCCTTGTCGGACGAGAGCGCCACCACGTCCTGCACTCCGCATTCGAGGGCGGCCTTGATGACGTTCTGCGAGCCTGTGATATTGGTGCGTATGCACTCGTCGGGGTTGTATTCGGCGGTTTCCACCCTGTTGATGGCGGCGGCGTGGACTATCACGTCTATGCCTTCGCAGGCCATCCTGAGGCGCTCGGCGTCGCGCACGTCGCCGATGAAGTACCTGAGCTGGGGATAATCCGCTTCGGGGAAGCGCTCCCTCATCAGCATCTGGCGGTATTCTCCGCGGGAGTAAACGACTATCCTCCTGATATACGGGAACTCACGCAGGACGGTTTCGATGAAATGGGTTCCGAACACTCCTGACCCGCCTGTGATCAGTATCGATTTGTTATTCAGCATATGGCTGCAGCAATTAAAAATTTTCACAAAGATATAAAAATATAAGTAGATTTTTTATTAAATTTGTGCGCTATTATGCATAAGCAGATGAATATGAAAAAGAGTTTTCTTTTTATGGCTGGCCTGGCGCTGATGGCCGCCGCATCGTTTTCCTGTACCCGCGAAGAAGTCGAGGATATGCCCTCCGAACTCGTGGAAATGACCTTCAAGGCTTCGCTCAACCGCGAAGATACCAAGGCTGAACTCATTTCCGGCAACAAGGTCCGCTGGCAGGAAGGTGATGAAATCGCCATTTTCGACGGCGGCGCCATCCGCAAGTTCACCCTCGTGTCGGGCGCAGGCTCGGCCACCGCAAACTTCTACGGAAGGGCTTCCAGCTCGGCCTCGACTTTCTACGCGGCCGCTCCCTATACCGCTGGCAAGCTCAAGAGCAAGGTGCTCTACGCCTATGTTCCCGAAGAGCAGAACGGCGTCGAGAACGCCGTCGATCCTTCCGCACTGGTTATGACGGCCACCGCTGCAAGGGGCTCCACCCTCGCGTTCAAGAACGCAGTTACGCTGCTCCGCTTCACCGTCCCTGCGGGAGTCAACAAGGTGACCATCTCCACCGTGGACGGAAGCACCATCGCAGGCGAGGAGTCCGGTACCGTGTCGGTCAACCTTCCCGGCACGGCGGGCACATTCCACGTTGCGGTCAATCCCGGCAGCTACGAGGGTATCAGCGCTTTCATGCATACCTCCGGCGACGTATACTATAAAGAAACCAACAATACGCTTACTGCACCGCGCAACGGTATAGTCAACCTCGGCACCCTGCCCCTTACTCAGGCCATCGTGAGCATCAGGACGGCAAGCGACCTCAAGAACTTCCTTTCTTCGACTTCCGCTTCCGACACCCGCAAGGTCGTCATCTTCGACGATATCGACATGACCGGCGTGAGCTTCTCCTCCGCCTCCGACTTCAAGGGCGAAATCGACGGCCTCGGCCATACCATCAGCGGCCTGTCGGGCGGCAACCCCCTGTTCACCAGTCTGCACGCTCCCGTAAGCAACCTTACCCTCGAAGGCTCGATGACCACCACCAAGGCGACTTTCGGCGCCCTCGCCGCCAACAGCTACGGCAATCTCCTCAATATCACTTCCAGGGTATCCGTCACCGAGGCCCTAAGCTCGGCGGTCACCTCCGTTACGATGATAGGTTCGATAGCCGGCTACAACTACGGCTCCATGACGGGCTGCGTGAATGAAGGCGACATCAAGTTTACCAGCAGCTCCAGCGTCACCGCCATCGGCGTAGGCGGTCTTGCGGGCTACTCTTCGGGCGCAACCTCCAACTGCGTCAACCGCGGTTCCGTAGCCATCTACGCAACTCACGGCACGGCACGCGTCACCGTCGGTTACAACTCCAACGTCAGCGGCAACGTGGGCGGTATAGCGGCAGTGTGCGACAACGGCTTCTCCGCTACTTCCTGCGAGAATTACGGTACCATAAAGTTTACCAATGCCGCCATTGAAAATGTAACCGCCAACTATCAGCGCAGCTCCGTCGGAGGAATCGTGGGCCTGAGCTACGGTAATATCTCCGACTGTCACAACTACGGCGAGATTTATACCACGGCCAAGACTTCCGACAGTTCAGCGCTTACCGACTATGAGTATATAGTCTGTACGGGCGGCATCGCCGGCTCCCCCTGGGGCCAGGCCTCTCCCAGTGACAAGACCAGCATCGTGTCCTGTACCAACGACGCCCTCGTGAAGTTCATATCCTATGCTGCCAAGTCCAACTCCACGGTCGGCGGCATCGTTGGCTGGCCCAATGCCGAGTCCGACGCCATTACCAACAATATCCAGTCCTGTATCAACACCGGCAGTGTCATCATTTCCGGCAAGGGCAAGGTGCGCGCGGGCGGAATATCCGGAGGCTCCGGCAACATCCTTTCCTGCTCCAACTCAGGCAAGGTCTATCTCGGCTCGGCCAACTCCGCTTCCGTAATCGGAGGCATCTGCGGCTTCCAGACCACGACTCACAAGCTCCAGAACTGCAGCAACACCGGCGAGGTCATCTCCAATGCGGCAATCGACGGCGTGGGCGGCATCCTCGGAGCCCGCGGCAATTCCGAAAGTACCCTCGGAGAAGGTTGCAACGTCAACTGCTCCGTATCCACTACTGCTTCTTCCAATACCGGCGTTGGTATCGTTCTCGGAAGGTTCAACGGCACCGACAAGAAAGTCACCTTCGGCACCACGGCCAAGCCCGTTACCGTGAAGGGCTCCATCGCCTTCGGCGGCACCGGCTACACCATCCACAAGAGCAACTACACCTCCTACCTTGCTGGTACGACCAACTCCGCCTCGGTACATACCATCAACGCCACCTGTACCACGGCGGCTCCCGCCACTTATTTCGTGGACGGCTACGTGCGTTATTCCAACGGCGACCCTGCAGTGGGCGTAAGCGTTAGCGACGGCTTCCGCGTGGCGGTTACCGACGAAAAGGGTTATTACACGCTTACCGCAAGGAGCGATACATACCATATATATATATCTTACCCGGCCGACGCGAAGATTACCAAGAATTCCGACGGCCTGCCCAACTTCTACAAGTCCTACGACAAGAGTATAACCCGTTACGACTTTACTCTTACCAAACAGGACGTCGAGACCAAGTTCGTCCTCTTCGGTTTCGGCGACCCTCAGGCAACCGACAACAACGACGGCCTCAGCCGCTTCGTGAACGAGAGCGTTCCTGCCATAAACAACCAGATTGCAGCTCAGAGCTATCCCTGCTACGGAGTTACCCTCGGCGATATCGTGTGGTCTTACTACGGCACCGATACCAACGGCAAGATGACCACTATGCGCACCAACTTCAACAAGGTGAACATGCCGGTGTTCCAGACTATGGGCAACCACGACTTCACCTATTTCTCGGGTTCGTCCAACAAGCTTGTCACCGATTCCAAGAGCAGCACCATACAGCTCAAGGCACAGCGCAAGTTCGAGGAAGTGTTCGGCCCCATCAACTACTCGTTCAACAGGGGCAGCGTGCACGTCATCTGTATGAAAGACATCATATACGACAGCGTCACCGACCCCGACGAGTACCACAGCGGCTTCTCCGACGCCCAGTACGCCTGGCTGCAGGCCGACCTAGCCAACGTGCCCACCTCAAAGATGGTGATACTCTGTGTTCACATCCCGTTCATCAGCAGCGCGGTCGAAGGCGACCACATGCAGGACGTGGTGGCTCTCCTTACCAGATACCAGAATCCCCAGATTTACTCCGGCCATACCCATTACATGCGTAACGTCCGTCCCGTCGACAACTCTGGCTGGGGCGTATACGAGAGGGTCCACGCGGCAGTGTGCGGATGCTGGTGGTACAGCAAGGTGAACGGCGACGGGTCTCCCAACGGATTCTCGGTCAACGTATTCAACGGCGCCCGCTATGAGAATTCCTACTATATCGGCGTGAATGACAGCATGAACAGCCAGAGCTACCAGATGCGCCTCCACAGGGGCAACGGCCTCACCGGCGGCAGCTACGAGAAGTTCCGCTTCGGACATACCAGCTCTGAACTTATGGCGAACATCTTCAACGCCGACCGCGACTGGACAGTAAAGGTGTACGAAGACGGTACCTACACCGGCAACATGACCTTCATGCCATGGACCGACGCCAACCTCAAGCCCGCATACGTATCCGGTTCAATTACCAAGGCCGACGCCCTCTCCACGAAGGACTGGTGGACCATCGGTTATCACGTGGGAGTGGTGGGCCGCGGTCACGCCAGCGGCAACAGGGATTCCTACCTCACGGGTGGCTATCATATGTATAAGTACACTCTCAAGAATCCTTCAGCCTCAAGCATAATGGTCGTTGCGACCGATCCTTACGGCAATGAATATTCTTCAACGAAAGTCTTCGGGGACTATGAATATCCTTCCTATATCAAGAAATAAAATCCTGTGCGGCCTGCTGCTTCTTGCAGCGGCCTCCTGTGCTAAAGAAACCGTACTTCCCCTCGGGGAGGATACGGTTTCCGTCGTATTCAATGCCGATCTCAGCGAGATTACAAAAACCAACCTTGCCTCCGACATGACGGTTAAATGGTCTGAAAGTGACAAGGTTGCGATTTACGATGGCGTTACCATCCGCAAGTTTACGGTGGTCTCCGGCGCCGGCTCTCCCAACGCCACGCTCTCTGGCCGCGTATCGGCTTCCGCGTCGAGTTTCACGGCGGTATATCCCTACGAAGCGGCAAAACTTGAAGGTACTAAGCTTCTGTATAATATTCCGTCCTCGCAGACTATTGCTTCGGGTGCCATCGCTGACCCTGCGGCCCTTGTGACCACGGCCTCAGCCGCCAAGGGCGAGGTGCTCGCCTTCCGCAATGCCACTTCGCTCCTGAGGATTGGAGTAACTTCCGGAGTATCAAAGCTCTATGTCCAGCTCGGCAATGTCACTACTTCGGTTGACCTTCCGTCAGCTGACGGCAATTACTACGTAGCCGTGGAGCCCGGTGATTACGAAGACGGCATACGCGTCTTTGCAGTCAAGGGCTCGGAGGTCTATATCCGCGAGTCAGCTTCCATGCTTACTGCGGTTCGCAGCCGCGTGGTGAGCCTGGGCGATTTCCCGCTCCTCATCCCCGCCTACGTTATTCGCAACGCCTCCGACCTGCAGAACTTCCTCGGGCAGTCGTCTTCTACGTTCCGTGAAGAAGTATTCCTTCTTGAAGATATCGACGTCAACGGCAAGGACTGGACCTCCGCCAAAGGTTTTGCAGGCACTTTCTACGGCCTCGGCCACAGCATAAACGGCATTACCTGCGGTCAGCCTCTGTTTGCGGCCAGCACCGGAAGCTTCAGTGACCTTACTCTTGGAGGGTCCGTGCAGCCCGTCGTGAACGAATATGCGCCTCTCGTGGCTGAGAACAGGGGAGCAATCTCCAATGTCACCAGCCGGGTCAACATACTTTTCGCAGCCGAAGAGTCTCTCTCGTCTTCCGTAGTTATCGGCGGTATAGCCGCTTATTCCTACAGTCCTCTTGAAGACTGCGTAAACGAAGGTTCCATTACTTTCAGCAGCAGCGTTCATACTCCTGCCGTCGCAATCGGCGGCATAGCCGGTTATCTCGCGTCTTCCGCCGCCTTCTGCATCAACAGGGGCGAACTCGTCATTGAAGGCGTGTGTGAAAACGAGGCTTCGGCTATATCTTCCATTTCCAACGCAGTCCACGCCCTCGGCGGTATCGCAGCATACGGAGCGTCCGGGTTCAGCCTTGCTGACTGCAGGAATGAAGGAGCCCTGCGCTATGATGTCAACTCCATCGAGAATATTGAGGCCAACCTCGAACGAATAGGCATCGGCGGTATAGCCGGTTCCCCTGCGGGCGACATAGTGCGCTGCGTAAATGAAGGTGCCATAACCGTGTCGGCCGTCACTTCCGACCGCAGCGGTTTCAGCGAATACGCCTACCTGCTCTGCGTCGGCGGCATCGCAGGCTCCGAGTATTTCTCGTCCGACCGCAACACCTCCAACATTACCGGCTGTACCAATAACGGCAATATCAATTTCGACGTCGATGCTTACCGTTCGTACAATACCTGCGCGGGTATTTTCGGCTGGCCCAATCTGGAGGCGGTTGATATCAACAACTGTACTACCAATTGCGTAAACAACGGTGATATAATGGCTTATGGCTCGTCCAAGACCCGTTTCGGCGGTATTCAGGGCGGCACCGGAGCAATCGAGAGCTGTACCAATACCGGCAACCTCACCGTTATTTCCGCCAACGAGCTTTCCGACCTCGGCGGTATCTGCGCGTTCCATTCGCGCAACAACCTGCTGCACAACTGTTCCAATACGGGCGACGTGCGCTCCGACGTCTTCATCGAGGGCGTCGGCGGACTCATCGGCCGCTTCGGCAACTCGGCCTCTTCCGTAGGTACGGGATGCAGCGTCAGCTGTACCGTCACCCACTCCGACGGCTCGCAGCTCGCCAACGGAATAGTGCTCGGAGCATACAACGCCACAGGTAACGACGTTACCATCGGTTCTACGGCATATCCCGTGGAAGTCGAAGGTTACGTGTCCCTTGCAGGCAGGACCATAGAGCTCAACTCGGCCAATTACTCAAGCTATCTCAGCGGCACCACCAATACAGCTACCAACCGGGTGATTTATGCCCACTGCGGCGGTGATGCTCCCGTAACGGGTTATTATGCCGAGGGTTATGTCAAGTACACCGATGGCGCCGCTGCCGTGGGAGTGACCGTGAGCGACGGCTTCCGCACCTGCATTACCGACGACAAGGGCTACTACCGCCTCACCACCTCCACCGATACCTGGTATATCTACGTATCCTATCCTTCAGATGCGGTGATAGAGAAGCAGAGCAGCGGCCAGCCCAATTTCTTCGTGAAGTACAATTATCCCACGAGCCGTTACGACTTTACCTTCAAGCGCCAGGCCGTCGAGGACGAGTTCCTGATATTCGCGATGGCGGATCCACAGGCCCACTATGCCAAGCGCGGAACCCAGACCAAGGCCGATACTGACCGATTCAAGGCCGAGACCGTCCCTGCCCTCAACAACCATATAGCGGCGCAGTCGCTGCCCTGCTACGGCATCACTCTCGGCGACATAGTTTATTCCGAGGGCACCCGCAACTCCAACAGCGGTATGTCCACGATGCGTTCTCACTTTGCTTCCGTCAATATGCCGGTGTTCCAGACTATGGGCAACCACGACTACACCTATTTCGGCAGTTCCAGCCCTCTCTCCACCGACGGTACCAGCAGCTCGCTCTATCTCATGGCCCAGCGCAAGTTCGAGGCGGCCTTTGGCCCGATTAACCTCTCGTTCAACAGGGGCGACGTGCATTTCGTATGTATGCGCGACATTAACTACGACAGCACCACCGACGCTTCCGACTATCACGGCGGCTTCAACGCCGACCAGTTCGAGTGGCTCAAGGCCGACCTTGCCAACGTACCGAAAGACAAGATGATAGTTCTGTGCGTGCATATCCCGATTTGCGGAATCCTCACGAAAGAGAACGTCAGCGCAACGCTCAACCTCATGAAGCAGTACAAGAACGCGACCGTATTCTCGGGGCACACCCATTACAAGCGTTCTTACGACAACCTCAATTCCACCGGCATCTTCGAGCATATCCACAGCGCGGTGTGCGGACAGTGGTGGTGGAGCAACATCGAGGGCGACGGCAACCCCAACGGCTACACCGTCTACCGCTTCAAGGGCACCGAAATCGAGGACGAGTATTTCATGGGCGTGAACAACAAGATGAATACCCGCAGCTACCAGATGCGCATCTACAAGGGCAATATCAAGAACGGCGGAAGCTACGCTTACTTCAAGTGGCCCTTCGAAGCCAACCGCATCCTCATCAACGTCTTCAACGGCGACAGCCACTGGACAGTAAAGGTCTATGAGAACGGCGTTTACAAGGGTAATGCAACCCTTATGTCCAACTACAAGCAGTCCTATAATTCGGTTACTTCGGGCCAGACCTACACCGTTTCGACCTCAAGCAACCAGGATTGGTGGGCCATAGGATACCATATCGGCGTAGTGGGCCGCGGCACTTCCGGCACGGGCTATTACACCAATATGTTCCATATGTTCACCTACACTCTCAGCAGTGCTTCGTCGAGCGTGAAGGTGGAAGCGATTGACCCGTACGGCAATACCTATACTTGTACTGACGTCATTTCCAGCGACTGTTATTATCCTTCGTACATACCTGCAGGAGGCAGTTGATAATATGTTATGAAAAAGATTCTCCTTCCCGCCCTGGCGGCGGCACTTCTCAGTTTTTCCTGCACCCGCGAGGAGCCCGAAGATATGTTCGACGAGATAGTCGACGTCACTCTCCGGGCCACGCTTTCCGGAGAAGAAACCAAAGCCAAGCTGTCGGGCAGCAAGGTCCTCTGGGAGGCCGGCGACAAGATTGCCGTCTTTGACGGAGGCGCTATCAGGGAATTTACCCTGGTGAGCGGAGAAGGTACCAAGTCGGCGGTATTCTACGGGCGTGCGGCGAGCTCCGCCACCACCTTCTATGCCGTGTCGCCCTTTGCTTCCGGCTATCTCAAAGACAAGGTCCTGTACTCGTCAGTTCCCGAGCTTCAGACTGCAGGGAGTTCCGGAGTCGACAATTCAGCCCTCGTGATGACCGCTACGGCGGCAAGGGGAGCGGCCCTCGGCTTCAAGAACGCCGTTACGCTTCTGCGCTTTACCGTCCCGGCGGGTGTTACCAAGGTCACGGTATCGTCGCTTGACGGTTCCTCAATCGCCGGAGAATCGTCCTCGACCGTAAGCGTTATTCTCCCCGGCACGGCAGGCACCTACAACGTGGCGGTGAACCCCGGCACTTACAAGGGAGTCAGGGTATTCATCCACACCGCCTCCGACGTTTATATGAAGGAGAGCGCCAATACCCTTACCGCAACCCGCAACGCCGTCTGCAATCTCGGCACCCTTGCGCTCACACAGGCCATCGTCCCCATAGAGACGGCTGCAAATCTTACTGCATTCCTTAAGGCGACCAGTGCCGGCGATACCCGCAAGGCGATAGTATTCAACGATATAGATATGTCTGGCGTGACCATCTCCCCGGCTTCCGACTTCGGAGGCGAACTTGACGGACTCGGACATACTATTACAGGCCTTTCAGGTGGCAACCCCCTCTTTACCGCCTGCCACGCAAAAGTTTCCAACCTTACGCTCGCAGGTTCGATGACGACTACCCAGGCCGTCTTCGGCGCCCTTGCAGCCAAGAACTACGGCGCCCTCAGCGACGTTACTTCCAAAGTGAACGTTACCGAAACGCTCACGGCTGCCACCACTTCCACCATCATAATAGGCGCCCTGGCGGGATACAATTACGGGGCGATGACCAATTGCATTAACGAGGGCACGGTGAAGTTCACCAGCTCCTCCTCGGTCAAGGCCGTCGGTATCGGAGGCCTTGCGGGCTACTCTTCCGGCGCAACTTCAAAATGCGTCAACAAGGGAGCCGTTACCTTCACCGCCACTCACGGTACTGGGCGTGCTACGGTGGGCTCGCTTACCAATATGGCCGCCAACGCCGGCGGTATAGCTGCCGTCACCGACAACGGCTTCTCCGCGACGCAATGCGACAACTACGGAAAAATCACCCTCAAGCTTTCCGCCATCGAGAATCTCTCGGCTACTTACAACCGCTGCAACTGCGGCGGAATCGTGGGCGCGAGCTACGGCGACCTCACTTCCTGCCACAATTACGGTGCGATAGTCGCCACCATAGTCACATCCTCGCGGGAAGCTCTCACGGGGCAGGAATGCATAGTGTGCGAGGGAGGTATTTCAGGCTCGGCCTGGGGGCAGCCTGACCTCGGCGACAAGACCAATATCAAGAACTGTATCAACGACGGAACCGTCACTCTCAAGAGCGACGCCGCCAAGACCAATTCCGCCGTTGGAGGCATAGTGGGCTGGCCCAACCAGGAGAAGGACTCCACCACCAACAAGATTACCGGATGCACCAACAACGGCGAAGTCCACGTCGAGGGCTCGGTCATGGTGCGTGCCGGCGGCATCATGGGCGGAACAGGCAATATCGCTTCCTGCACCAACAACGGCCGCATTTACGTGAAGTCGGCCAATGCTTCCTCTCTCGCGGGCGGAGTCTGCGGATTCCACAGCCGCAACCATACGATGACTTCCTGCACCAACAAGGGCGAAGTGACCTCCCACGCCGCCATCAACGGCGTCGGAGGCCTGCTCGGAGGTCACGGCAACGTCGCCCTCACCAGCTGCGAAGGCTGTACGGTCAACTGCGACGTATGCACCGCCGCCTCCGACAATTCGGGCGTCGGCATGGTGGTCGGCTATTACCTGGGTACCAGCAACAAGGTGGTCCTGGGCACCTCTTCCAAGCCGATTTCCGTAAGCGGTTCGATTGCAATCAACAACAAGGGCTACACCATCCACAAGAGCAATTATACGAGCTATCTCGCAGGCACTGCCAACGCAAGCTCCGACAACCACGTCATTAACGCCACCTGCACTACTTCCGCCCCTGCCGCATACACCGTGTACGGCTACATACGGTACAGCGACGGCACTCCAGCGGCCGGCGTCACCGTGAGCGACGGCTTCAGCGTGGCGGTGACCGACAACAAGGGATACTACAGCCTCAAGGCCTGCAGCGATACCTGGTACATCTATTATTCATACCCGGCCGACGCCAAGATAAGCAAGAATTCCAACGGTCTGCCCGCTTTCTACAAGACCTACGACAAGAGCGTCAACCGTTACGACTTTACCCCGGCCAAACAGGCTGTCGAGAGCGAGTTTATGCTGTTCGCGATGGCGGACCCCGAGGTTCACAACGCCAAGCGCGAGACCCAGACTGTCGCTGATATCGACCGTTTCAAGAACGAGACCGTCCCGGCGATAAACACCCACATAGCGGCGCAGACCCTGCCCTGCTACGGCGTTACCCTCGGCGACATCGTTTACAGCGAGGGCAGCCGCAACTCGACCGGCGGCATGTCCACTATGCGTTCGCATTTCGCCCTTATGGATATGCCGGTGTTCCAGCTTATCGGGAACCACGACTATACCTATTTCTACGGCTCTTCCAACAAGCTTACCACCGATGAGACCAGCAGTACGCTGTACCTCAAGGCGCAGCGCACTTTCGAGAAGGCTTTCGGCCCCATCAACTATTCGTTCAACCGCGGTTCGGTACACTTCGTGTGTATGCGCAACATAATATTTGACAGCGCCACCGATGCCGCCAGCTATCACGAGGGCTTTACCGACCAGCAGCTCGCCTGGCTCAAGGCCGACCTCGCCAACGTCCCCACCTCGAAGATGGTGGTGCTTTGCGTGCATATTCCCATCTTCATCAATCCCGACGGCGACAACGTGATGGCCGTCCTCGAGGAACTCCAGAAGTTCAGCGTCGCGACGGTGTTCTCGGGCCACCTGCACTATCACCGCTACTACAACAACCTGCGCTCCACCGGCATAGCGGACCACTGCCACAGCACGGTGTGCGGAGCCTGGTGGTGGAGCAACCTCAGCGGCGACGGCGCCCCCAACGGATACAAGGTTTACCACTTCAACGGCGCCAATATCACCGACGAATACTTTATGGGCGTCAACAAGAGCATGAACTCCAGCTCTTACCAAATGCGCGTTTACAAGGGCAATATCAAGACGGGCGGAAGCTATGCTTACTTCAAGTTCCCCTTCGATGCCAACACCCTGCTCATCAACGTGTTCAACGGCGACAGCCGCTGGGCCGTGAAAGTTTACGAGAACGGTGTTTATTCCGGTACGGCCTCCTTTATGTCCAACCACAAGGAGAGCTGGGAGTCGGTGACGTCGGGCAAGACATATACTCCCACGACTTCCAGCAACCAGGACTGGTGGGCAATCGGCTATCATATCGGAGTAGTCGGAAGGGGCCGTTCCTCCACTTCCTACTACACGAACCAGTTCCATATGTGGAAATACACTCTGAAGGACGCCAACGCCAGTATTAAGGTGGAAGTCTCCAACCCTTACGGCAAGACCTTCACCACTACTGAGGTGATATCCTCCGACTGCTATTATCCTTCTTATATCAAGGCCGGTGCGAACTGACGTCCTGTATGACCCCCTGCGCAGAAGGGAAGTTGCCTGCACGCCTGAAGAGGAGGTCCGCCAGTGGTTCATCGTTCAACTCCGCGACGCCCTCGGCGTGCCTGCTCATCTGATGATGAGCGAGGCTCCGCTGAAATTCGGCGGCAAGGCCTACAGGGCCGATATCCTTATTTACGACCGCAGCGGACAGCCTCTTGCCGTGGTGGAATGCAAAAGGCCGTCGGTTGCGCTCGACGCCGAAGTGGCACGTCAGGCCCTGCGCTACGATATGGTGCTTTCCGTGAGATGGATTATTCTTGTAAACGGGACTTCGGTAATGGCGTTCCGCCGCGAGGGCGGCAGTTTCGTCCCGTCCGGGTCTCTCCCAAACTATGAAAAAATGCTATGCCTACACTGACTCCACAGTATCTTGACCGCCAGGTATTCAGGGAGGTGAGCGAAATCGCCGGGGAACTCGGCGTGCGTGCCTTCGTCATCGGAGGTTACGTGCGCGACTGCTTCCTCGGGCGCGAATGCAAGGACATCGACATCGTGGTTGAAGGCAGCGGTATCGACTTTGCCTCCGCCGTGGGCCGGAAGACTGGCCGCAAGGTGTCTTATTTCAAGAATTTCGGGACGGCGATGCTCCGCTTCCAGGGCGACGAGATAGAGTTCGTTGGGGCGAGGCGCGAATCATACCGCCGCGAGTCCCGCAAGCCCATAGTCGAGAACGGCACTCTCGAAGACGACCAGAAACGCCGCGACTTTACCATCAATGCAATGGCTTTCAGCCTGCAGAAGGAAGACTTCGGCGCGCTGGTCGACCCTTTCGGCGGCATACGGGACTTGTCTGCCGGCATCATACGCACTCCGCTCGACCCCGATACGACTTATTCCGACGACCCGCTGAGGATGCTCCGCGCAGTGAGGTTCGCAACCAAGCTGAGCACTCCGGAGATTAGTTTTTCAATAGTCCCCGAATCAGTGGAGTCTATGCGGCGTATGGCCGGAAGGCTGTCGATTCTCTCGCAGGAAAGGATTACCGACGAGCTGTCGAAGATGATGGAAACGGCAAAGCCTTCGATGGCGTTCTCGCTCCTTGACGAAACCGGACTGCTGCCTCATATCCTGCCTGAACTTTGCGCCCTGAAGGGAGTGGAGACCGTTGACGGCAAGGGTCACAAGGATAATTTTGCGCATACTCTGGCCGTGCTTGACAACGTGGCTGCCGTTTCCGACAGCGTCCCGCTCCGCTGGGCGGCTCTCTTCCACGACATAGGCAAGCCGGCCTCAAAGCGCTTCGAGAAGGGCACTGGCTGGACTTTCCACGGCCACGACGTGATAGGCGCCCGTATGGTGCCGAAAATCTTCGACAGGCTAAAGCTCCCCGTGGAGACTGGCAAATACGTTGCAAAACTGGTGAGGCTCCATCTGCGCCCGATTGCTCTCGTTGACGAGGGCGTGACCGACAGCGCCGTGAGGCGCCTGCTTTTCGACGCCGGAGACGATATCGATGACCTTATGACGCTCTGCAACGCCGACATTACGTCCAAGAATCCGGCGAAGGTGGCGCGCATACGCGCGAATTTCGACCTGGTAGTGGATAAACTCGTTGCCGTCGAGGCCAAGGACCGCATACGCAATTTCAAGAATCCCATCGACGGAGAGTATATAATGCGCCTTTTCGGCATACCTCCGGGAAAACCCATAGGCATACTCAAGGATGCCGTGAAGGATGCCATACTGGACGGACTTATCTCCAACGATTTCGCGGAAGCGGACGCCTATATGCGGGAAAGGGCTGCCGAACTGGGGCTCCATGAAAAATAGTTACCTTTCATATATACGCGACGTAAGGCGCTATTCTTCGCGCACCTGCGATATTTATGCCGAGGTGCTGGATGACTTCGTGCAGTTCTGCGAAGGCTGCGAGGATTTTGCCGAAACTATGAACGTCAATGCTATAAGGGCTTACGAAGTGTACCTGTGCGATGAGCGTAAGCTCTCGGCCCGCACGGTGTCGCAGCATCTGAGCGTGCTCAGCGGCTTCTGCCGTTTCCTTATGAAGAAAGGGGTGCTCCAGTCCAATCCGGTAAGGCTCGTCAAGCGCCCGCGGCAGGAAAAGAGGCTGCCGCTTTTCTATCGCGACAAGTCGATGAAGGATTATTTCGAGCGTACTAAGGGCGACCCGGAATTCGGAACTCTCGAGCAGAAGCTCAATCGTTTGATAATCAGTCTTCTTGCTTCCTGCGGCCTGCGCCGTTCCGAACTCGTGGCGCTGAACGTGGGCTCGGTAGATTTCCACCGGCGAGTGCTGCGCGTGAAGGGAAAAGGAAATAAAATGCGTGAAATTCCTCTCATCCCTTCTCTTTGTGAAGAAATTTCATTATATTTGAGTGCAGTCAGTTCTTTGTCAGATGCTGATACGGCTCCCGATTCCGGGGAACCCCTCCTCCGGACACCATCCGGCGGAAGGCTTTATCCCGTGTTCGTGGACAGGGTGGTGAAGAAGGAGCTTGCAGCTGTTCCCGGTATCACCGTGCGTCGCTCGCCGCACGTTCTGAGGCACACGCTTGCAACGCAACTTCTTTCCGGCGGAGCGGACCTCAATGCAATCAAGGAGTTGCTCGGACATTCCTCGCTGGCCGCCACCCAGGTATATACGCACAGTACGGTAGAACGGCTGCAGAGTGTTTATGATAACGCCCATCCCAGGGCAAAAAAAGGAGGTAACAATGGAGATTAAGATCAAATCCCTGAAATTCGACGCCGGTGAGAAGCTCACCGCTTTCGTCGAGAAGAAAGTCGCCCGTCTCGAGAAGTTTTTCGGAGGCGCCCAGCCCGAGGCTGAGGTCACGCTCGAGGACGTGAAGGACGGCAAGAAGGTGAAGATGCACGTCCATCTTCCGGGTGAAGAACTGATTGTCGACCGCGTTGCCGACACCTTCGAGAACGCCGTCACCGGCTGCGTGGACGCCATGAAGGAGCGTCTTACCCGCGCCAAAGAAAAGCTTATCGAGAAATAATTCAGTCGTGAAGGTCAATCTTCACGCCCGTACGGGGGTGGCTGAAGACCAGCCTGCAGGCGCGCAGCCATAGCCTGCCGTCCTGCTCCGCGGCTCCGTAGAGCCTGTCCCCCTTGACCGGATGACCGAGCCCGCCGACGTGCGCAGAATGAACGCGCAGTTGGTGGGTTCTTCCTGTCAGTGGGTGGAACAATATTTCCACCTCGCCGTCGGGCAGTATCTCAAGAACCTCATATTCGGTTATCGCCTTCTTGCCGCCTTCAGGGTCCACGGTTTGTCTGGGGCGGTCGTAGTAGTCGGATGCCAGAGGAAGTGCTACGGTGCCCTTGAGCGCCCTCTTCCAGGGGCCTCCCACCAGCCTGGCCCGGTAATACTTGTCGGTTTCGCGCGAGGCGAACTGTCTTTCGAGCTCCACTTTCGACGCCAGGTTGCGCGCAAACACCATCCATCCGGAAGTGTCCATGTCGAGTCTGTGGCAGCTTTCCACGGAGCTCCCGTAGCGCTCGCGCAGCCATTCCAGAAGCGATTTCGCCGCGGTCCTGCCAGGGACGGAAAGCATTCCGCCGGGCTTGTCCACGGCGATTATGTCGTCGTCGGCAAAAGCTACTCGTGGCTCGGCGGGGGAGTCGAAGCCGTAGTCCAGCGGATTGGGGTCCACCTCCAGGCCCCGCATCATCCAGCTTAGCAGCGGGCCGCATTTGCCGGTGCAGGAGGGATAGAAACGCCCCTGCTCGCGAACTTCACCTTCAGGGCTTGCGCCATACCAGAATTCTCCCATGGAGAGGGGCCGGAGTCCGAGGCGGAAAGCATGGTTGAGGAGCTTGGGCGCTGCGCAGTCGCCGGTGCCTCCGGGCGGAACGAGCCCCCGCAGGGTGAAAATCTCCTTTACCGACAGCTCCTCTCCCAGAGCGTTGAGGACCCTGTACTGCGAGAAAATCCAGTCCTGGAGCTCCGCCGATGCGGCAGATTTCGCCGGCCCCGGCGGCATTGCCGAAATCTCGGCCTCCCTTTGCTTGTAATAACCACGGCTGAGGTCGTAAACCGGCGGAACGAAGCCGTCTATCAGCGCCTTGCCGCCTGCAAGCCGCTGAATGCGTAGAGCGGACCCCCGTCGGTAATGAGCACGCCCATCATTTTGCCTCCCGCAAAGGGTGCGGCAGCCTCCGGGTCGGAGTCGAGCCTTGCAATAAGCCTTGAGGCGGCCTCCTTTACTTCCGGGGACGGGACGTACCTGAAGGGGTAGGTGAAAGGCACTACAGAGAATACTTTTTGAGTTCTGCCCACACGAGGTCCACGGGAAAGCCCATCACCGTGTAGAACGAACCTTTGACGCCCCTTATCGCCACGTAGCCTATCCATTCCTGGATGCCGTAGGCGCCGGCTTTGTCGTAGGGCTTGTATTTGTCTATGTAGTAATTGATTTCTTCCTCCGACAGGGGAGCGAAGCTGACCTCGGTGCTGTCTTTCAGGCTCCATTCTCCGCAGGCGTCACGGAAACATACTGCCGACACTACCGTATGCGTGCGGCCCGACAGGCGGCGGAGCATTGCCGCTGCGTCTTCACGGCCGTGGGGCTTGCCTATGACGCAGCCGTCGATTATCACCACCGTGTCG
Organism: Bacteroidales bacterium; assembly: GCA_017444905.1. Taxonomy (GTDB): domain Bacteria; phylum Bacteroidota; class Bacteroidia; order Bacteroidales; family UBA932; genus Cryptobacteroides. Next base: position 1,847 of record JAFSVP010000077.1, on the reverse strand, counting down.
GCGGTAATCAGCAGTTCGTTATCTTCAAGGGGCCTGTGGAAGCCGTGCGACTTGCCCAGGGCCATAAGCATCGGAACGTCTTCCGGCCTGGCGCCTTCAGGTACCGATTCTTCGAAGGAGTTGCCTGTGTCGAGGGTGAATTCCAGGTCGAGGCCGGAGAGCAGCTCGCGCCTGCGGGGGGAGCCGCTGCCGAGGATGATTTTCTTGGAAAGCTTGTGCATCAGAACATTGACTCGTATTTATCGACGTCGAAGCGCCATACTCCCTGGGCCTTCATGACCTGTTCTATTGTCCAGCGAACGAAACCCTTGCCGCCGCCTATGGGGGAGCGCAGGTTTGAGGCTTCGAGCGCTTCCGGTACGGCGTCGCAGGGCGTGGCTCCCACTCCTGCAAAGCGCAGGGCCGCAACGTCGGGGAGGTCGTCGCCCATATAGAGCACTTCTTCCGGGGAGAGGGAGTGGAGATTGCAGATTTCTTTGATGACCGCCAGCTTGTTGCGGACGTGCAGGTAAACGTTTTCGTAAGGTACGCCGTAGGCTTGCATACGCTTTCGCACAGCTTCCGTCCTGCCTCCGGTGATTACCGCAAGGATGTAGCCCTGCATGGCGGCCATACGGAGTCCGTGGCCGTCTTTCTCGTTGAAAACCCGCAGGGGCTCGGCCTTGGCGTTGCAGAGCACGCTGCCGTCGGTCATCACTCCGTCGATGTCGAAAATGATGGCCCTGACAGCTTTAAGATTTGGTTCCATTGGGGTTGAAGTCGGACAGGTTGAACGTGCCTCTGGCGGTGCCTGGAACTTCAATTTCGCCGAACTGTGACTCGTATTTGCCTATGTTGTCAGTGAGGGCCGAAAGGAGGCGCTTCGCGTGTTCGGGGGTCATTATGATGCGGTTGCCGATTTCGGGCTTTGCGAGCCCGGGCAGCATCGTTGCGAAGTCGATGATGAACTCGCTGTGGGAGTGGGTGATTATCGCAAGGTTGGAGTACTGGCCCTTGGCTACCTCGGGTTTCAGCTCAAGCTGAATCTGTTTGTTATCTTCCATTACTTAATAAGTCTTCTTAAGCGCGAAATTACGCTAAATTTATTACCTTTGCAAATTATGGAACTTAATGCAAAGTATGATCACAGGGAAGTCGAGGACCGCTGGTACGCCTACTGGCTGGAGCACCGCTGCTTCCATTCCGAACCCGATTCGAGGGAACCTTACACTATCGTAATACCTCCGCCCAACGTGACGGGCATACTCCATATGGGCCACGTGCTCAACAATACCCTGAACGACGTGCTGATACGCCGGGCGAGGATGAACGGGCTGAACGCCTGCTGGGTGCCCGGTACCGACCACGCCTCCATCGCCACCGAGAACAAGGTGGTGGCACGCCTCGCCGAGAGGGGCATACGCAAGGAAGACCTCACCCGCGAGGAGTTCCTGAAGTATGCCTGGGAGTGGAAGGAGGAGCACGGAGGCATCATCCTGCAGCAGCTGCGCAAGCTGGGCGCTTCCTGCGACTGGGACCGCACCCGCTTCACGATGGAGCCCGCTCTCAGCGACGCCGTCATCGCCACCTTTGTGTATTTCTACAGGAAGGGCCTGATTTACAACGGCTACCGTATGGTGAACTGGGACCCTGTGGCCCACACCGCCATCTCCGACGACGAGGTGATACACAAGGATACCAAGAGCCACTTTTACCACCTGCGCTACTATATCTCCGACGGCAATGGCAATCCCACCGATGATTTCCTCGTGATTGCGACCACCCGCCCCGAGACCATCATGGCGGATGCTGCGATATGCGTGAATCCCGCAGACGAACGCTAACACCACCTGCGCGGCAAGAAGGTG
>JAFSVP010000010.1 GCA_017444905.1 Bacteroidales bacterium | reverse complement strand
CGTCGTCGAGCAGGTTGGCGTCTTCTTCAAGTACGGCGTCGATGCGGGCGGAGTTGCCGACAGCGATTTCGAGGGTCTTGAAGCCGATGAACGAGAACTGGAGGATGTCGGCGGGGGCGGCCTCGATGGAGAAGTTACCGTCGATGTCGGTGGTGACACCCACGTTGCCGCGGCCCTTGATCATGACGCCGGCTCCGATGAGGGGCTCGCCGGCGCTGTCGGTGACTTTACCCTTGACGATGCTCTTGGCATCGGGCCTGGGGGCTTCAGTCGCAGCGCCCTTCGGCGTCGCTTTCTCCGCCGCCCGGACTTCCTGCCCGGACAAAGCCAAGAGAGCGATGCAGATGGTTAGTAAGAATTTTTTTGTCATTTGATTAATTGGTTAGAAAATATGATATGATTGGTATATTATTTAACTTTAGCGTTGTAGCGGGTCGAGACCCTGCCGCGGGATATGTCCTGGAGCTTCTTGCCTATCATCTTGCGGCGTATGGGGGCCACGAGGTCGGTGAAAAGGACGCCGTCGAGATGCGACATTTCGTGCTGCACCATACGGCAGGCGAAGCGGTCGAAGGATTCGGTGCGCTCGGTAAAGCTTTCGTCGAAATAGCGGACGGTGATTTTCGAACTGCGCTTTACGTTGCAGTAAACTCCGGGCACGCTCAGGCACCCTTCTTCGAACTCGCTCTGCTCCTGGCTTTCATCTACGAGTACGGGGTTTATGAGGGTGCGGCGGAAGCCGGCGAGGTAGGGATAAACATCCTTCATTACGTCGCCGTCGACTATGAGCACGCGGAGGCTCACTCCTATCTGGGGCGCGGCAAGGCCGCAGCCTTCCGAGCGTGCGAGGGTTTCTTTCAAATCGGAAACGAGGGCGAGAAGCTCGTCCTTCTTCGAAAGGTCGGCCTCGCGTGCGCGCTCGCGTAATACCTGCGAGCCATACAGGTAGATGGGTTGAATCATTGATGCCTTGAATTTTTGTCGAGCCAGCCCTGCAGTATGATTGCAGCGCTGATTTTATCGACGGAGAGTTTGTTCCGCCTCTCGCTCTTCTTCATCCCGCCGTCTATCATCGCGCGGTGGGCGAGAACAGTGGTGAAGCGCTCGTCTTCGAGCTCCACGGGGACTCCGGGGAAGGCCTTCGAGAGCCTTTTCAGGAAAGCGTCGACGTCGGGGGCGGCCTGAGCGGGCCTGCCGTCGAGATTGAGCGGATATCCCACGATGAAACGGGCGATGGTGTCGGACTCTGCGTATTTTTTGAGATAATCTATTATCTTTGCATTGGGCACCGTTTCAAGGGGAGACGCAAAAAGCCCGAGCGGGTCGCTTTGTGCGAGCCCCACCCTGGCGTTTCCGTAATCAATTCCGACGAAACGGTCCATATACGACCACAAATATACATATTATTTATGGCAAAAAAAATAAAAAACAGAACATATCGCCTCAGCATTGTAGAAGACGAAACCCACAGGCGCCTGCGCTCGTTCCGCTTCAACATTGCAGGTCTTGTAGTTACGCTCATAACCGTGTTCGTGGTGCTTCTGGGCAGTCTCTACTGCCTCGTGGCCTTCACGCCCCTCAGGACCACCATCCCAGGCTATCCCGACCCTCATTTCAGGCGGGAGGCGGTGCTCAACGCAATCAAAATCGACTCCCTTGAAAACGCCATCGCGCGCTGGGAAATATATGCCGGCAATCTTTCCCGCGTGCTTGCCGGCGACAAGACCATAAGCCTCGACAGCCTTCTGACCGAAAAGGCCAAGGCCGACACACTTGCAAAATGAAAGCAAAGAGAAGAATAGCCATCCTGGGCTCGACCGGCTCCATCGGCACCCAGACCCTTGACGTGATAAGGCAGCACCCCGACCTTTTCGAGGTCGACCTCGTTTCGGCGATGAACAATGTTGAGCTGCTTGCCGAGCAGGCTAAAGAGTTCGACGCGAACAACGCCGTAATCTGCAACGAAGAGCTGTATCCGAAGCTTTCCAAGGCGCTTGCCGACAGCGATACCAAGGCCTGGACCGGTACTTCAAGCCTTTGTTTACTTGTCAAGGCTGAAAGCGTTGATATAGTGGTAGGTGCTATGGTCGGGTTCAGCGGCCTTCGGCCCACGCTCGCGGCCCTCGAAGCAGGCAAAATCGTGGCCCTTGCAAACAAGGAGACCCTGGTCGCGGCGGGCTCGCTCGTGACCGACGTGATGAGGCGCAACAAGGCCGTAATCCTTCCTGTGGATTCGGAGCATTCCGCTATTTTCCAGTGCCTGCTCGGAGCCTCCGGCAACGAGGTTCAGAAGATTCATCTCACAGCCTCCGGAGGTCCGTTCCGGAGCTGGAGCCGCGGGAGGATTACTGCCGCCACCGCAGCCGACGCCCTTCGTCATCCCAACTGGAATATGGGAGCCAAGGTGACCATCGACTCCGCCACTATGATGAACAAAGGTTTCGAAGTAATCGAGGCCCGCTGGCTTTTCGATATCGACCCGTCCCGCATTGAAGTCGTCGTCCACCCTGAATCCATAATCCACTCCATGGTGGAATTCGCTGACGGAGCGGTAATTGCGCAGCTTGGTCACCCCGATATGAGGGAGCCCATAGGATTTGCCCTGTCGTTCCCGGCACGTATCCCGGTCGGGAATAAGAAGCTTGATTTTGCATCTCTCGGCAAGCTCACTTTCCAGAAGCCCGACACGGAGTTGTTCCCCAATCTGAGGCTCGCATACGAGGCCATCGAAAGGGGAGGAAACGCACCCTGCGCCCTCAATGCTGCCAACGAGGTGGCCGTGGCTGCCTACCTTCAGGGAAGAATAGGGTTCTACGATATCCCTGCAATCAACGAGAAATGCCTTTCAGGCTTGAATTTTGCAGGGAATCCGACGCTTGACGACATTTTCGAAACCAACGAAGAAATCGCAAGGCTTGCAAATGGTTTTATTGATTAAAGTCCTCCAGGTCATACTCGCCCTGTCCACGCTCATCATCTTTCACGAGCTGGGACATTTTTTCTGGGCAAGGCTGTTCGGCATCAGGGTAGAGAAGTTCTTCCTCTTCTTCGATGTCGGGGGCAAGGCGCTGGCCCGCTGGAAATGGGGCGAGACGCAGTTCGGAATAGGCTGGCTCCCGTTCGGCGGCTACTGCAAGATTGCAGGTATGATAGACGAGTCGATGGACCTCAAGCAGCTTGAAAGTGAGCCGGAGCCCTGGGAATTCCGCTCCAAGCCGGCCTGGCAGAGGCTGCTGGTGATGGCCGGAGGCGTATTGAACAACCTGCTCCTTGCCGTCATCATCTACTGCGTAATCGCCGGAGTGTGGGGAGAGGCCTTCGTAAGCAACCGCGACGCCCGCATTATCGCCTCGCCGCTGGCCGAAGAGATGGGCTTCCGCACGGGCGATCATATTATAGACTTCGACGGCTACGAGCCCGACAACTTCGGCATGCTCCAGGCCGACCTCGTGCGCCGCAACCCTTCATTTGCTACAGTCGGAAGGGGCGGAGATACGCTACAACTCTATATCGACAAGGCCTTCATCCCGGAAGTTCTTGATTATCCCGGCCTTTTCGACCTTGCAGTGCCCTTCGTAGTGGATTCCGTGATGGCAGGCAGCGGCAATGCCGGGTGCCTTGCCCGGGGAGACAGCATCACGGCCCTCGGCGGCGTGCCGGTCAGCTTCCTGCAGGACGCAAGGGAAGTGCTGGCCCTCAACAGGGATTCCGAAATACCCGCAGTACTTGTCAGGGGCGCCGATACTCTCACAACCCCCGTAAAGGTGGATTCACTGGGCCATATTGGCGTATTTATGAAGACGCCCAGGATAGAAAGGCGCAGCTACGGATTCTTCGGCTCCATACCGGCCGGCCTCAGGCTTACAGTGCGTTCGCTGAGCGACTATATCCGTGACCTGGGACTTCTGGCGCGTCCTTCGACAGGCGCCTACAAGTCGGTGGGCAGCTTCATCGCCATAGGGCAGGTCTTCCCCTCGGTATGGGACTGGTACAGCTTTCTCAGCATCCTCGCTCTGCTTTCGGTGATGCTGGCGGTAATGAACCTCATCCCCATTCCGGCCCTCGACGGCGGCCACATATTGTTCCTGCTTTACGAGATTTTCAGCGGGCGCAAACCCTCCGACCGCTTCCTCGCCCTGATGCAGATGATAGGCATGATTCTGCTTCTGGGCCTTATGATGCTGGCCTTCGGAAACGATATTTCAAGATTATTTAAATAATTGTATATGAAAAGGATACTTTGGCTGATACTGACATTCACGCTCTTGCTTTCCTCCTGCAAGGGGGGCAAGGCTCTGCTGCCCAACGTAAGCGGCAAGGCGGGCGAAATAATCGTCGTCATCGACAAAGACGACTGGGAGGGCAACCTCGGCACCGGCGTGCGCGACCTGCTTGCCTGCGACTGCCCCTGGCTTCCTACCAAGGAGCCTTTGTATTCGCTGGTGAACGTGGCTCCCGGCAGCTTCGGCGACCTTTTCAAGGTCCACCGCAACATTCTTTACTTCACGCTCAACCCCCGTATCGACAGCACCGGAGTCCTTTACAGGCACGACGTCTGGGCTTCGCCGCAGTGCGTGGTGCAGGTGAGCGCCCCCGACTCCGAAACGGCCCTCGGACTCATCCGGACCGACGGCGCCACCATCACCGGCTTCATCGAGCAGGCCGAGCGCGACCGCGTGGTGCGCAACTCCATCCGCTATGAAGAGAGGAACCTTGCGCCGCTCGTTGCCGAAGTATTCGGAGGCTCCCCGCATTTCCCCATGGGCTACCAGATGAAGAAGCGCACTTCCGACTTCGTGTGGATTGCAGATGAAAAGCAGTACACGATGCAGGGCATCTTCATATATAAGTATCCCGCCTCCGGCCTGAACGACGAGTTCGAGCTCGGTAATATCATATCGAGGCGCAACGCAGCCCTGAAGGAGAACGTCCCCGGGATGTTCGACAATACCTGGATGACCACCGGCGACTTCATGCCTCCGCAACTCGGCTTCTTCCGCTATCGCGGGCGTGATTTCGCGCAGGTGCGCGGCCTCTGGGAGGTTGAGAACGACTATATGGGAGGCCCCTTCGTGTCGCACAGCTTTTATTCGCAGGACGGCTCCGAGGTCATAGTGGCCGAGGCTTTCGTCTATGCCCCGAAGTACGACAAGCGCCAGTACCTGAGGCAGGTGGAATCGATTCTCTACTCCTGGGAGTGGGGTTACGGAGTGAAGGAATAGGATACGGAAATGCCAACGAAAACGATTGACGGAGCTTTATTCCTGTCGATGCTTCGAGGCGGTGCCTCCGAACTCGGAGCGAAGCGCAGCGCCATCAACGACCTGAACGTTTTCCCCATCCCCGACGGGGATACCGGAGACAATATGCTCATGACCCTGCAATCCGGGCTTGATAACGCTTCCGGCGGCGGGCTCGGGAGCGCGGCGTCTGCGTTCTCGCAGGGGATGCTGCTGGGCGCGAGGGGCAATTCCGGAGTGATTCTTTCCCGTGTGTTTGCAGGCATTGCCCGGGGCCTGGAAGGGCTTTCCGAGGCTGGCTTGGAGCAACTTGCCGCCGCTATGCAGAAGGGCGTGGAGGAGTCGTACAAGGCCGTCGGAACTCCTGTTGAAGGAACGATGCTCACGGTTTTCCGCGAGGGTGTGGAAAAGGCATCCCCGGATGCCGCAGACAGCGTTGAAGAGTGGATGGACGCTCTTGTAAAAGAAATGGAAGCATCTCTTGAAAGGACTCCGGAGCTTCTTCCCGTCCTGAAAGAGGCAGGTGTGGTTGACAGCGGCGGGGCAGGAATGCTGTGCATCGCCCGCGGTATGAGAGAGGCCCTTGCAGGCAAGAGCGCGGAGCTTTCGTCAGGCCCCGTGGAAAAGGCCCCCAAGAGGATTAATCCCGACGATTTCGGGCCCGACGACGAGCTGCTTTACGGCTATTGCACCGAGTTCCTGCTGCGCCTGCAAACTTCGAAGAACGGCAATCTCGACGCCTTTGACGACGGCGTTATAAAACAATATCTTGAGGGTGCCGGCGATTCGCTCGTGTACTTCCGCGACGGCAGCATCGTTAAGGTCCACGTGCATACTTTCAGGCCCGGCGAAGTACTCTCTAAGGTCCAGCAGTGGGGAGAATTCCTTACTATCAAGATAGAGAATATGACCCTCCAGCACAGCGAGGTGGAGATTCGCGATAATTTCTCTCATGCTGCGCCTGAAAGCGTGCCGGAGGACAGCTTGCTTAGCCGTCGCGAGCGCTATGCAGTAGTCGCCGTCGCTTCCGGGGAGGGCCTTTGCAACGCCTTCCGCGAGGCCGGAGCCGACCGCATAGTAGAAGGCGGCCAGACTATGAACCCGAGCGCTGCCGATTTCATCGAGGCCTTCAAGACGCTGAACGCCGGGAATATCATAGTATTCCCCAACAACTCCAATATCATCCTCACGGCCCGTCAGGCGGCGGGCATGTATTCTGGAGCGAAAGTAATAGTCATTCCGACCAGAGACCCGGGTGAAGGGTATGTGGCTGCAGCATCTCTTGACCGCAGCTGCACCGACGTTTCCGAGCTCGAGAAAGTGCTTCTTGAAACGATAGGCGGCGTAGCCACCGGTATGGTGTCGGAAGCCGTTCGCGATGCTTCGCAGGACGGCCTGGAGGTGTGCAAGGGGCAGTTCCTGGGGTTCAGCCACAAGAAGATGCTGGCGGCCTCCGACAGCCGCTCGGAAGCGGCCCTGCTTACTGCCCGCAGCCTCGGTGCCGACGGACACGAGGTGATTATCGTATTCTACGGCTCCTCGGTACCCGAAGCCGAAGCATCTGAATTGCGGGCCTCGCTCGAGAGCGAATACCCCGGCGCAGAAATAATGCTGACCCACGGCGGCCAGCCCGTGTATGAATATATAATCGTTTTATGCTAGCAAAATTTACTGATACCGATTGCGATTTCTTCCCGGAAGTTGCTGCAGAGTACGGATACAAGCTTGTCAGTATGCCTTACAGCTACGACGGCAAGACCGTTTACCCCTATGAAGACTTCACTTCCTTCGACGGACACGCCTTCTACGATATGCTTCGCTCCGGCGTGCTCCCCACCACAAGCGCAATAAGCGAGGAGAAATACTTTTCTTATTTCGAACCCGAGTTCGCTGCAGGCAACGACATCCTTTACGTCCACTTCAGCCGGGCGATGACCGCTACCTTCGACGTGATGGACCCGGCAGTGTCGAAACTCCTTGCAAAATACCCCGGCCGCAAGTTCTATGAGATTGATACCAAGGGCATAACCATAGTAAGCTACCTCATCGCCCGCGAGCTCGGCGACAGGCTGAATGCCGGAATGACCGCAGAGGAGGCCGTGGAATGGGGCAGGCGCGAAGTTGACCATTACGCGCAGTATTTCTTTGCCGACGACCTCAAGTTCTTCCGCCGCAGCGGACGCGTCGGAGGCCTTGCCGCTACAATGGGCGGGCTTATCGGCCTGCGCCCCGTAATTCATATGAGCGCGGAAGGCAAGATGGAGAGCCTCGGCACCGTGAAAGGCCGCAATCAGGTGATGGAGAGGTTGGTAAAGTATGTCGAAGACACCGGCCTCGACATAAAGTCGCACCGCTTCATCGTGGGCCATACCGATGCTCCGGCCCTTGCTGCACAGCTTACCGACATGCTGCACGCCCGCTTCGGCGACGACCTTGAAATCGAGTGCGTTTACACCAATCCCACCGCCGGAAGCCACTGCGGCCCCAACGGCGTGGGCCTTGCCTTCTACTCAAAGGGCAGATGATATGATGACTGTAGAAGAAGTCCGCAGCTGCAGGCAGAGACGCGAGTTCCTCTGGTTTGCAAACCGCTTGTACAATGGTAATCCCTTTTTCGTACCGCCCCTGTACGCCGACGAGAAGAAGATTTTCCGCCGCAACTACACCTATTCCGACACCTGCGACACCATCTATTTCAATGCCTACAAAAACGGCGAAATGGCGGGGCGCATCTCCGGAATCATCCAGAAGGCCAGCAACGAAAAGAGGGGAGAGAAGCGAGTGCGCTTCACCCGCTTCGACTGCATCGAGGATTTCGAAGTGGCCAAAGCCCTGTTCGATGCCGTCGAGAAATGGGCCGTCTCGAAGGGTATGGACACCGCCTGCGGGCCGCTCGGCTTTTCCGACCTTGAGAGGGAGGGCCTCCTTGTTGAAGGTTTCGACCAGCTGAGCACCTTCGAAGAGCAGTACAACGCTCCCTGGTACCCGGAATTCATTGAAAGGCTGGGATATACGAAGGAGATTGACTGGACTGAAAGCAAGATTACCGCGCCCTCCGACGAGGAGCAGGCGGAGATGGACAAGCTCTCACAGTTCGTGATGAAGCGCTACAAGCTCCGCTTCGGAGAGGGGAAGAGCGTAAACGATTTTCTCCGCCGTTATGCCGACGGCCTCTTCGAGATACTCGACAAGTCCTACGACCAGCTCTACGGCACCGTGCCCTTCAGCGACAAGATGAAGAAGCTGATGATAAGCAATTTCAAGCTCATCATCGACCTTAAGCACGTTGCAGTGGTGCTTGACGAGAACGGCAAGGTGGTGCTTCTGGGAGTGTGTTTCCCGAGCATCGCCAAGGCCGTGCAGAAGTCGGGTGGCAGGCTGACGCCGGGCTGTCTTTTCCGCATCCTCAGGGCTATGCGCCATCCTGAAATCATCGACCTCGGCCTGATAGGGGTGGACCCCGAGTGGCTGAACAGGGGAGTGAGCGTGCTGGTGGCTTCGGAGCTTGGCCGTATGCTGAGGGAGCCGGGCATAAAGTACGCCGAGACCAATCTCAATATTGAAGACAATTACGCGATACAGAATCTGTGGCGCCGCTTCGGCCGCGAAGACCACAAGCGCCGCAGGGCTTATGTCAAGAAGTTAGTATAAATTATGGAAATGTTTCCCGAAGTGAGGAGGATTCTTGCAAAGCAGCTCAGAATTGCTGATCCTTCGACAATTACGCTTGAATCGCAAATCAAGAAGCTGGGAGCCGACTCCCTGGATATCCTTCAGCTCCTGATGCGGATTGAAGACGATTACGGCATAGTGATTCCTGACGAGGAGCTTGCTACTTTCGTCACCGTTGGCGACGTTGTGGCTTATCTTGACCGTCAGCAGAAGCAGGACTGATGGTAAAGCTCATTCTCGACTGCTTCGGAGGCGACCGCAGCCCCGATGTCAACGTTGACGGCGCACTTGCGGCGCTGTCGGCTATGCCCGACCTCTATCTAATCCTTACCGGCGACGAGGCCGTGCTGAAAGGCAAGCTGAAAGGGAGGGAGTATGACCACGGCAGGCTGGAAATTGTCCACACGCCTCAGGTCATAGGCTGCGACGAGAAGCCCACCGACGCCATACGCCTCAAGCGCGACTCCTCTATGATGAAGGCCGTAATGATGCTCCGCGACAGCGACGACATAGCCGGTATGGTCAGCACTGGCTCTACCGGAGCCCTCGTCACAGGGGCCCTAGTGCGCATCGGGAGGCTCAGGGGAGTAATCCGGCCTGCGTTCTGCCCGATACTGCCCACGATGGCGGGCGGAATCGTGGGAATCTGCGACAGCGGGGCAAACGTCACGGTTGACGCCGCCATGCTCCGTCAGTTCGCCATAATGGCGTCGCTCTATCTTGAAAATGTTTATGGCGTAAATAAGCCCAGAACGGCGCTTCTCAACGTAGGCGCCGAGGCTGAAAAGGGCGACGACCTGCGCCGCGAGGCGTACTCGCTTCTCGATACGACCGATTGTCTGAACTTCTGCGGCAATATGGAGAGCCGCGAGCTTCTGAGTGGCAAGTATGACGTAGTGGTGTGCGACGGTTTCAGCGGCAACGTCCTCATAAAGGCCACCGAAGGCACTGCCATGGAGCTTCTCAAGAAACTGAAGAAAGACATATACTCCAGGCTCCTCTACAAGATAGGTGCTGCGCTTATGAAGCGTATGTTTATGGAAGAGAAGGAGTTTATGAACTACCAGAACTACGGCGGCAGCGTCCTTCTGGGCTGCTCGAAGCTGATAGTCAAAGGCCACGGCAGCAGCAACTCCGTTGCCGTGCAGAAATGCCTCGAACAGGCCTACCGTATGGAAAAGAGCGGCCTCGGCCCCCAAATCGAAGACGCCCTCTCCCGCTACGAGCACTACGAAGGCTAGCCGTCTTATTTAAGGTCATATCACGTTACCCCTTTTTAAGTAACTAATTTTGCTCATTAATTAGGTATTTGAAGGGCTGGTGAAGGCAGCTGCCGAAATCTTGTCAGTCCGGTCTCGGGTAAGTACGAAGCCGGAGATAGAACAGGGGAGAAGCACTCCACGAAAAACAGGAAGCCGTTTCCGACTCCCTGTTTTCCGTCGGGATGATCCGACTCGAACGGACGACCCCCACGTCCCGAACGTGGTACGCTAGCCAACTGCGCTACATCCCGCTGCAGCCGGAGCGTTAGGCCAGCTTGTTGATGTAAACCTGAATGCCGCTCTTGAGGTTGGAGGCCTTGTTCTTGTGGATGAGGCCGATTTTCGCGAGTTTGTCGATCATTGCGAACACCTTGGGAGCATTCTCCTCGGCCTTGGCCTTGTCGGTGGTGTTGCGGATGTCGCGGATAGCATTACGGGTGGTACGTGCATAATACCTGTTATGCAGTCTGTGCCTTTCGCTCTGGCGATCGGCCTTCTTAGCTGATGCTGTATTTGCCATTGTTCTGTTTTTTAATATTTGGTAGTGGGTAGGAGAATCGAACTCCTATTGCAAGAATGAAAATCTTGAGTACTAGCCGTTATACGAACCCACCGGTTTTTGGGACTGCAAAGATATAAAATATTTTTGTTATCCCAAATTATTTTTCAGCCTATTCAACAGTAACCGATTTGGCGAGGTTACGGGGCTGGTCGACGTTGCGTCCCTTGTTCACCGCAATGTGGTATGCAAGGAGCTGCAGGGGCACCGAAACCACGATGGGCATAAGGCACTCGGTGGTGACGGGGACTTCAATCGTGAAGTCGGAAATGCGCCTTACGAGTTCGTCTCCCTTGGCCATTACGGAAATAATCTTTCCGCCCCGGGCCTTCACCTCCTCGACATTGCTCAGAGTCTTCTCGTAAGTGCTGTCGGGAGTAACGATGGCCACCGACGGCATCTCTGCATCGATAAGGGCGATGGCGCCGTGCTTCATCTCGGCGGCAGGGTATCCCTCGGCGTGTACGTAGCTGATTTCCTTGAGCTTGAGAGCGCCTTCGAGGGCGGTGGGGTAGTTGTATCCGCGGCCCAGGTAGATGAAGTTGCGGGCGTAGGTGAAAATCTTGGCCATCTCTGCAATCTCGCCGTCGAGCTTGAGAGTCTCCTCGATGAGCTCGGGGAGTTTGAGCAGGGCTGCGGAGACCTCGCGGTAGTACTCGTCGCTGACCGTACCCTTGCGCTTGGCAATCATCAGGGCCATCATCGTCATGACGGTGACCTGACCAGTGAAAGCCTTTGTGGAGGCAACACCGATTTCAGGGCCCACGTGGATGTAGGTGCCACTGTCGGTGGCGCGTGCGATGCTTGAGCCAATCACGTTGTTGATGCCGTAAACGAAGGCCCCGCTCTTGCGGGCGAGCTCGATGGCTGCGAGGGTGTCGGCGGTTTCGCCCGATTGAGACACTGCAATCACCACGTCGTCGGGGAAGATGACGGGATTGCGGTAGCGGAACTCGGAAGCATATTCGACCTCCACAGGGATGCGGCAGATATCTTCGAAGAGGTGCTCGCCGATGAGGGCCGCGTGCCAGGAAGTTCCGCAGGCCACGAAGATGATGCGCCTTGCATTCAGGAAGCGGTCGATATTGTTGGCAACTCCGTTAAGGGTGATTTCGAGTGTTTCGGGGGAGATGCGGCCGCGGGTGCAGTCGATGATAGTCTTGGGCTGCTCGTTGATTTCCTTGAGCATAAAGTGCTCGTAACCGCCCTTCTCCAGCTGCGAGATGCTGAGGTCGAGCCTTGCGGTGCTGAAAGCAACGGGCTCGTTGTCGAGCGAGAATACCTGGAGGGGCTTGCCCTTTTCGAGCACGGCCATCTCGCCGTCGTTGATATACACGAAGTCCTTGGTGTATTCGATGATGGAGGCGGCGTCGGAGCTAAGGTAGTACTCGCCGGGCTCGCCCAGGCCTATGGCCATAGGGCTGCTCTGCTTGGCGGCGATTATCCTGTTGGGGTTGCCTTTCTCGATGATGGCGATGGCATAAGCTCCCACGGCACGCTTCAGCGCCACCCTCACTGCATCTTCAAGAGGGCAGCCGTTGACGTTGCGGATGTGCTCGATGAGGTTCACGAGCACCTCGGAGTCGGTGCTGCTGCGGAAGTCGAAACCCTCCTTGTCGAGGGCCTCCTTGAGAACGCGGAAGTTCTCGATGATGCCGTTGTGAATCATCGCTATCTGCCCCGACTGTGAGAGATGGGGATGGGCGTTGATATTGTTGGGGGCGCCGTGGGTGGCCCAGCGGGTATGGGCTATTCCGACTGTGCCTTCGGTATCCTTGTCGGCGATGAAGTTCTCGAGCTCGTCGACCTTGCCCTTGCATTTGTATATCTTGAGCTCATTGTCGGCGCCTATGATGGCGACTCCGGCGCTGTCGTAACCACGGTATTCAAGCCTGTGGAGGCCATTGAGGAGTATGGGACAGGCAGTCTTGTTGCCTACGTATCCTACGATTCCGCACATATTCAGTATAAATTTTTTATTGTCAGTTTCGTTTTTATCCCGCAAAGATACAAATAATTTTACCATTGGGAAAAATTTAGTAAATTCGCAGACTGTGAGTATATTGATTGTACTGGCAGTGGTTCTTGCCATTGCAGGCATCGCGGGGAGCGTGATTCCCGCACTTCCCGGGCCGCCCTTGAGCTGGGCAGGCCTGCTGCTCGTGTATGTAGCCGGGCAGAACGGCTCCGCCGCTGGCAGCCTCTCGCTTACTGCGCTCCTTGTGTGGCTTGCGGTCACGGTCATCGTCACAGTGCTCGATTATGTGGTCCCGGCAGGCATAACCCGCCTTGCAGGAGGGCATAGGGCCGCTTCCGTCGGGGCCGTCATCGGCCTTTTCGTGGGGATGTTCATCCCGCCCGTGGGGATTCTTCTCGGCTCCATAGCCGGTGCCGTTCTGGGGGAACTCCTGGTGACCGACCAGGGCCTGCTCCCGGCATTCAAGGCCGGAGCCGGAGCTTTTCTCGGCTTCCTGCTCGGTACCGGGCTCAAGCTCATATGCTCCGGGCTGATGGCCTGGCAAATCGTAAAGTATTCATTTTTCGGATAATAGTATGAAGAGATTTTTTGCGGCTCTGACATTGACGGTCGTTTTCCTGGGCCTTGCGCGCCCTGCGGCCGCTAACGTAGTGAACGACCTCAACATTACCGTCAACCTCCAGAAGAACGGTACCGCCGTCATCAAGGAGGTGTGGGACGTGGATATCGACGAAGGCACCGAATGGTACCTCGTAAGGAGCAACCTCGGCGACATACGCATAAGCAGCCTCCAGGTGTCCGACGAGAACGGCAGGCGCTTCGCTTTCGAGCAGGGGGAATGGGATTCCAACCGCAGCATCGAGGAGAAGGCTTTCAAGTGCGGCGTCATCACCAAGAGCGGCGGATGCGAACTCTGCTGGGGCCTCGGCAGTCACGGACATCACTGTTTTACAGTCGTTTATGCTATGACTAAAACCGTGAAGTCCCTTGAAGACGCCGACATTTTCCATATCCAGCTCGTATCGCCGGGCCTTTCCTCGGCGCCCCGTCACGTAAAGGCTGTCATAGGTGCCGACCAGAAGCTCAATCACAACATAAACCCCAACAATTCTCAGGCCTGGGGCTTTGGCTTCGAAGGGAGCACCACCTTCCTGAATGGAGCAGTGGTATTCGAATCCACCGAGCCTTTCAGGAGGAACAGCTCCCTCATAGCGTTCCTGCGCTTCGACAAGGGAACCTTCGCCCCCGAAAGCAAGCTCGACAAGTCTTTCCAGGACGTCTATGACGAGGCCATGGAAGGGGCCGATTTCGGCGACGAGGAGGACGACTCCGGAATAATGATGATTATCATCGGCGCCCTGATGGTGCTTTTCTCCACACTTGCTTCGAGGAACCGCCGGGGCAGCGGCCACAACCGCCGCAAGCTCCTCGGAATGAAGCCGAAGGAAGTGCAGTGGTTCCGTGACATCCCCTGCGGGGGCGACGTAGTCGTAGCCGACTATATGCTCACTCTGCTCGGCGAGAAGCGCAAGACCAACTGCCTTGCCTCAGCCGAAATCCTGCGTAGGGTTTATGACGGCACTCTTACCGTGTCGAAAGACGCAAAGGAGAGGGTGGAGCTTGCTTTCGCCACTCCTGCCTATGCCGGCGACGACCCCGTGGCCCGCGAACTCTACGCAATGATGGAGGAGGCTGCCGGTTCCGACCGCATACTCCAGCACAAGGAGTTTACCAAATGGTCCAGGCGCCACAACAAGAGGCTCTATGATTTTACACGCATAATCGAAAGCACCGGCATCTCGCGCCTCGCCATAAACGGCTGGGGAACTGAAAGAAAGCCCACTCCGGAAGGGCAGAAAGCATACCGTGAACTGCTGGGCTTCAAGAAGTTCCTCATCGAGTTCACCCTTAACTCCGAGCGCGAGGTGGTGGAAGTCGCTCTCTGGCGCGACTATCTCGTTTTCGGCGCCCTCTTCGGAATTGCCGACAAGGTGGCCGAGCAGCTCAAGCACATCGATCCGAAGGCCTTCGAAGAGGCCATGAGGTACGACCATAGCACGATGACAAGCGTCCTCCTGACCACCAATATGCTCTCCAGCGCCATTACCCGTGCCGCAGTCAGCGGAGCTCCGAGTTCCGGCAGGGGAGGCTTCGGCGGAAGCACTTCCTTCGGCGGTGGCGGCGGCTTCAGCGGAGGCGGCTTCGGCGGCGGAGCAAGATAATCGTAAAACCTGTCTTTTATAGTATATGAAATCTTTCAGCGAAGTGTCATTTGCATGCGACGGCAGGCTCAAGCTGCTGATAATCGTCGGCACGAGGCCCGAAATCATCCGTCTTTCGGCCGTCATCAATAAGTGCCGCGACTGCTTCGACACCCTTCTTGCCCACACCGGGCAGAATTACGATTACAACCTTAACGGTATATTTTTCAGGGATTTGCAGCTTGCCGACCCGGATGTTTACCTCGATGCGGTAGGCTCCGACCTGGGCGAAACCATGGGCAATATCATAGCTTCATCATACAAGCTGATGGAGGCCGTAAAGCCCGACGTAGTGCTCGTTCTCGGCGACACCAACAGCTGTCTCTCGGTAATCGGAGCCAAGAGGCTGCACATCCCCATCTTCCATATGGAGGCGGGCAACCGTTGCAAGGACGAATGCCTCCCGGAAGAGACCAACCGCCGCATCGTTGACATTATTTCCGACGTAAATCTCGCCTACAGCGAGCACGCGCGCCGCTATCTTGCCGACTGCGGCCTGCCCCGCGAGCGCACCTACGTCACCGGCTCTCCTATGGCGGAAGTCCTGAAGGCCAACCTCCAGCGCATCGAGGCGAGCGACATTCACTCCCGCCTCGGCCTTGAAAAGGGCAAATACATACTGCTCAGCGCTCACCGCGAGGAAAATATCGACACGGAGAAGAATTTCACCTCCCTTTTCACCGCCGTCAACGCCCTTGCCGAGCGCTACGATATGCCGGTGCTCTACAGTTGCCATCCGCGTTCGCGCAAGCGCCTCGAGGCCTCCGGCTTCAAGCTCGACAAAAGGGTGATAAGGCACGAGCCTCTCGGATTCCACGATTACAACTGCCTGCAGATGAATGCATTCGTAGTTGTCAGCGACAGCGGCACCCTGCCTGAAGAGAGCAGCTTCTTCCTCAGCGTCGGAAAGCCCTTCCCGGCAGTATGCATACGCACCAGCACCGAGCGTCCCGAGGCTCTTGACAAGGCCTGCTTCACTCTTGCGGGGATAGATGGCGGCGGACTGCTTCAGGCGGTCGAGACAGCACTCCGGCTACACAGCTCAGGCTGGCACGGCATCCCCGTCCCCGATTATACCGACCTTAACGTGTCCACCAAAGTGGTGAATATCATTCAGTCATACACCGGCATCGTAAACAAGATGGTCTGGCGCAAATAGCGTCTGCCGCCGGTTTGCAGCTTGCTTTGATTTCCGCACATGAAGGATTCTGCTGCACTTAAGGCCCTTGAGGGGCTGCTCGGAATTGCTTTCGGCCGTACCGGTCCGGAGGCCGGGGAAGTTGCAGCCCGGAGCCTTGTCGCCGCCGGACGATGCGGCTGGGATGCAGTGGCCGACCTCGCTGCAGAACAGGGAGTTGCGGGGCTTGTGTCAGATGGCCTTCAGTATCTCTATGACAACTGTCCGGGGGCCGAAAACAGCCTTCCGGCCGACAAACTGAGATACGACCTTTTTGCTACTACGCTTTCGCGCGAGAGCGAATGGGCCAGAAGCGTAGATTCAGCCTCGCGCCTTGCTGCAATTTTCGCCGCCGGAGGGCTCCGCACCGTAGTGCTCAAAGGCGCTGCGTTCGCCGCCCTTTACCCTGAGCCGTCGCACCGCGATTTCGGCGACCTCGACATTTTCCTTCTCAATGCAGAAGGGGAGTGTGCCTGCGAGGCGGGCAATGCACTCATAGAAAAGGCCGGAATCGCCGTAGACCGCTCTTATTACAAGAATTCTTCGTTCCGTTTCGAAGGGCTGGAAGTGGAGAATCACCGCTTCTGCACTCCGGTGCGCGGTTCCGCAAGCAGGAAACACTTCGAGCGCCTGCTGCAGGGGCTGCTGAAAGACGGCGGACTCATCCCCCTCGGAGGCCCGGACCACACGCACGCAGACAGCGAAGCCTCCATTCCCAATGAAGGTGCAGACGGCACCGGCGCTAAAGGATTTGCCTGCGCTTTCAATAGTTGCGGCACCGGCACTTCCGGCGGTGGTGACTCCGGCACCCGGCAGGCGGAAAGCGCGGCGCCTGGCCAGTGCGTGCTGTATTCTCCGCCGCCGCTCTTCAATGCCCTGCTCTGCGTTGCTCACGCCCGCTTCCATTTCCTTTTCGAAGGTGGTATTACCCTCAGGCACGTATGCGATTTCGCAGCCTGCATCAGGGGCCTTGCAAACTGTGCCAACTGCACTGATACTTCCAATGTCGGCTGCAGTTCGAATGACGGTGGATCTTCCGAGAGCCTCCGCTTTGAAAGCATCTGCCGTGAATACGCCCTTCTGAACTTTGCCTGCGCTCTCGGAAGGGCTGCGGAACGGATCTGCGGCGTCAAACATCCCTTCGACTGCCCGCCCGATGAAAAGGCCGACTGCATCCTTCTGGAAGGTATGCTTGAAACGGGCCGTTCCGCTCCCGACTACGGCAACAGCCTGAAATCGAGGCTCTCACGCATGCTCTCATACCGAAGCAGGAGCGAGCGCTTCCGGGCCTTCTCCGACACCTCCGCCACTGCCGAAATCCTCAGGACGGTCTTCGGCTACTTCTTCGACAGAAATCCTAAATTATAATCACGTTTCTACCCCCTTTCCCTTGAGGGTGCAGGGTGATAATCGCTCCACGCATAAGGGGTTGCCGGAAGGATGGCGATGAATTCGGAGGCGGAACGCCGACCGGGGGAATAGCCGCAGTAGCGGCGTAAGGGGGAACGCCCCCTTTCCCTTGAGGGTGCAGGGTGATAATCGCTTCACGCATAAGGGGTTGCCGGAAGGCAACCCCTTATGCGTGGAGCTGGCGGGAGTCGAACCCGCGTCCAAACAAAGCCCCGAAAAGCTTTCTACACGCTTATTCTTCCTTTGATTGTCGGCGGCGGAATGAGGGAAGACGCCCTTGTCCGCAGCTTATCCTCTG
>JAFSVP010000009.1 GCA_017444905.1 Bacteroidales bacterium | reverse complement strand
GTCTTGTCTGACACGCTCACGTCAAGGTCTTTCACGCCTTTTTCAAAAGCGAGATTTTCGTTCACCTTGCGTGCGCAGTTGGCACAATGGATATTGCTTGCAAACACCACCTGGATGATGGCCAGCACTACAAATAACGTATTCTTCATATCTTTTCCGTTTTCCAGATTGTAAGTCTTATTCCTGCATAGATGCGTATTCCCATCAGGGGTCCCCAGACGCAGCCGGCGTCGAAGCCCGTATCCCAGGGCCTGTCGGCGCCAATGATGGGCGAGGGCTGGGTGAAATTGGTAAGGTTCTCGCCGCCGGCATAAATGTCGAATCCCTTGAAACGTCTTGTAACCTGCGCATAAAGGAGAGGATACGGAGTACTCCATCCGTCGGCGTAATCGGGACTGAGGCCACGCATGAAGTCCCAGAGCCTGCACGGGCCGTTCATCGACGCGGTGAAGTCGAAAATCCACTTGCTTAGCCGCGTTGCATACTGCAGGTTGAGCACGGCCTTGTAGCGGTCGGTCATCGGCTTGTAGTCGTCGGACTGGCCGGGGAGCGTCTGGCGGGCGTCGGTAAGGCGGCCCGTGAGCGTAACGGTGAAGCCCCGGAAAGGTTCGGTGGCGAAGTCCAGCTGGAGGTTGTTGGTGTATGAATATCCTCCCTCAGCCAGAGTCAGGAAGCGGATGCGTGTATCACTCCTGTCGACCAGCACCTGGGAGTTGAAATGCGTCCCGAAATAATCGAGGCTCAGGTAAGTCTTCTTCGAATCGTCGAAGGGCAGGTACCAGGTGACGTTGCCCCCGTAGGTCCAGGAGTCCTCGAGGGTGTGCGACATAAAGCCGCCTTCAATCAGCTTGGTGGTTGAAAGCACGCCTATGTTGTCAACCAGCGGAACTGCGGACCTGAGGCCCCTTCCGCCGTTGGCGCGCAGCACAAGCTGGTCAAAGGGCGTCCAGCGCAGGGTAAGCCGTGGAGACAGGTGAACTCCCTGCCCGTAATACCAGTCGCCCCGGAGGCTCATGATGGCCGAAAAAGACTCCTTGTAATGGAAGGTGTATTCCGCAAAGGCGCCGAGGTCGTTGATTACGGTATGCGCCATTCCCGAAGCCGTGCCGCCGGGCACGCGCCAGTCAAGGTTCTCGCGGTAGCTGTCGAAAGTGTCGCTGAGGCCAAGGGTAAAATGATGAGCATCCCGGCTCTGGTCCTGATAAAGGAGGTTCAGGAAGGCGGAGTGCTGGTCGGCCGTGAACGGTTTGAGGCCGAAGCGCGAGTCGATGTCGGCATAGTTGAAATCGAGCACGGCCGCTACGTTGCGGGAATTGTATTCATTCAAGGGAACGCCCACCTTCGTGTAGGCATTGAGGTTCTTGTTCCTGACGTCAGCCTTCCAGGGATTCACGGCTCCGAGCTGCTGGCCTCCGTTACGGGTGTCGTAAACGCCCCTTACACCGAAGCGGACCTGGAGGCCGGAAGGGTCGTAATAGAGCCAGCGGTTGGAAAGCGTCGCCATTCCGCCCAGAGGGTCGTCGGCGAAGGAATCGCGGTTGTGGTCCATTGCCTTGAAATTGCCGTCGGCGTGGGCCAGGATTACCGTGCTCCACTTGCCCTCTTCATCGAGCTGGAGGGAGCTTGCGGCATTGATGTCCGCCCTCGAATCGCTCATCATCGAGGCCTGAAGATAGAAGGGAATCTCGTCGGTGGGTTTGCGGTGCTCGAGGTTGATTTGCCCCGTCATCGACTCCACGCCGTTGATTACCGACGTCACTCCCTTTGCAACCTGTATGCTTTCAAGCCACTGTGAAGGCACGTAATTGAGCCCCCAGGGAGCCGAGAGACCGCGCATGACCGGGCGGTTCTCGTCGAGCATCTGCACATAGATGCCGTTCTGCCCCAGGAGACGGATCTGGCGTGCGCCGGTAACGGCGTCGCTGTAGCCAACTGTGACGCTCGCCGAATTCTCGAAACTCTCCGCAAGGTTGCAGCAGGCCATTTTGCAGAGGCCGGCAGCCGTGATAACCTCGGTGCGCAGTTCCTTGCCCTTCGACAGGAAATTGCCGTTGCCCCCGGCGGTAAGCACTGTGGCGGCAAGGGTATCCAGCCTCGGGGAATATATGCCCGTGGTATCGGGCATCTGGGCCCTGAGCAGAACCGGAGCCAGAGCGACAGTCAGTGTCAGAAGCGCCCTGCGGCTTATTTTAAAAACAAAATTCATAATATGTTCATCGACTGTTCCCGAATCTTCTCGAGTTCGTCTTTCATCCTAATGACCGCGTTCTGGATTCCGGGGTGGTTGGCCTTGGAGCCCGTAGTATTGATTTCGCGGCCCATTTCCTGGATTATGAAGCCCAGTTTGCGTCCGGGGCAATCTTCATTATCCAGGGTATCAAGGAAATACCGGCAGTGCTGGCGCAGGCGGACTTTCTCTTCGGTTATGTCGAGTTTCTCCAAATAATATACCATTTCCTGCTCGAAACGCCCCGGTTCGAGGGCGATGCCGAGCTCTTCGGCGGCCTTGCGTATACGCTCGCGAACGGCTTCGAACCTCTGCGCTTCGAACGACTCCACTTCGTCTTCCAGGGCGAGTATCGTAGCAACCCTGGAGCGTATGTCCGCGGCAAGCACCTCTCCCTCCTTTTTACGGAAGGCTTCTATCGAATCGAGGGCCGACTCCACCGCTGCCAGTGCCTGAGCCCACTCTTCTTCGGGGAGCTGCGAAGAACGCTTTGCGCTCATCACGTCGGGCATTTGCAAAAGAGTGGATATCAGAAGGTTGGGATTATCCTTTACAAGATTTTCCACTCCTACGGCAGAGGCAAGGCACTCAAGCTGACGGAAGTATTCACCGGCAAGGGCTGCGTCAATAGGCGCTACGGCCGAGGCTGCGGAGGCCTCAAGCGTAGCGAAAAGGTCTATGCTTCCCCTGCGGAGCCGGTCGGAGAGGAGCTTCCGGAGCTCCATCTCGTGTTCGCGGGGGAAGAGCGAAGTTTTGATTGAGATGTCGGCGTTCTTTCCGTTCACCGAACGTATTTCAACGGTAAGGCGCCCCGACTGAAGCTCAGCCACTGCCTTGCCGTATCCCGTCATCGAAAGTATCATAGCGTGATTTTTCCCATTTCAATGCCCCAGCATCCATCGGTAATGACGGGTACGGGCTTTCCGTCAAGGTCTTTGGGATATACGAATCCGTCAACGAAAGTGTGTGAATGGCCGCCGATTACAAGGTCCACGCCCCTGAACCCGGCGACGTTCGCCTGGTCTTCGGGATAGCCCTGGTGCGAGAGCACGATAACGAGGTCGCACTTTTCAGTACCTTTAAGATACTCCGCCCAGCGGTTTACCTCCGGCACGGGTTCGAGCTGGGGGATGCGGGAAGAAATGACTTTCGACACGCAGGAAGAAATGTCGGCCTCGAGGCCTATGACGCCGATTTTGCGTCCGGCGCGGTACAGGATTGTATATGGATGCACGTATTTGCCGAGCTCGAAACTGCGGAGATCGAGATTGGCGCACACTACGGGGCAGCCGAGCCTTTTCACCCTTTCGGTCAGGCTCTCTATGCCGTCGTCGAACTCGTGGTTGCCGAGGGTCACGGCATCGTAACCCATTGCGTTTATGACATCAACCTCAAGCCTTCCGCCCAGGCGGGAATAGTATGAAGAGCCCTGGTTCCAGTCGCCGGCGTGCAGCAGCAGCACGTTGCCGGCGCCTTCGGCCTCGCGTACGGAGTCTATGAAAGCGGCCCTTTCTATGACGCCCGCCGTACTGTCGCGAAGGGCCTCGAAATGGCTGTGGGTATCGTTGGTGTGAAGTATCACGAGATGCGGCTTGCAGGAGCACAGGAGCGCTCCGGCTGCTATCATCAATATAATGAACCTTTTCATACTTGCTATTCTGAACTGCTTTCCTTGTTGTCCTTTACAATCACG
>JAFSVP010000076.1 GCA_017444905.1 Bacteroidales bacterium | reverse complement strand
GGCGGGCACCCGGAAACTGGTGCCGCCAGGGGGCTGTACCACATTCACCTTGGCGGCCAGGCGCTCCACATACACAGGCATGGGATGCTGCTTGGCTTCGTCGGCTGTGGGCCAAATATACTTCTCGGAGATAATCAATTCGCAGCGCTCGCGGCCGGCATCGTTGATGTAGGTGGAGGACGTCATACGGAAAGGCCGCACGGCCACGTCGCTTCCGTTATAGGAAACCGTTGTAGAGGTTCCGCACCAGGCCGACGGATCGTTCTGCAGTATCCGTTCCTTGGCCTGCGACAGCGTAAGCCCCTGCAGGTTTTCGTCAAAATTGACGGCCACCAGCAGCACATACGGGCGGAAGGGCAGTTCCACGGCAAAATCATAGACCACATTGGCGATATTGTCCGTCTGTGTTGACGACACCTGCTGGCTGAACGTGGTGATTTCACGCTTGTTGGCGGGCCGCGACGGAGAGCCGTCGCCGTTGTAGAAATACAGCGCCACCTTCTTCACCAGCAGCTCCTCGCCGGGCATACCGACCTCCAGGCCGTCGGCATCGGCCTTGGTAGAAGGAAGCGTCGGCGGATTCAGGATGAAGGTCATGTGATAGCGGTTTTCCTCCCCGAGGCATCCCTCCGAAGGGGTATAATTGTCATAGACGCAACTCGTAAGCACGCCCAGCAGCAAAATTCCTATGCTCAAAAGTTTCTTCACAGTTCCATTCCCTCAACGCCTTCGGCTATCCACTCGTAGGCGTAATTCCGTATCAGGTTAAAAGTAGAGCCGATGGTAACGTCCGTTCCGTCGGGCTTTTTCCTGGAATAGAAGGTTTTCATCTGCAGCCATTCCGTCCAGGGCGATTTCTCGTAGGTTGCGGTGTTGGTGCCTTCCTTGCGGACTACCTTGTCCCGTTCAAAGACAAATTCCACCACCTTTCCGTCTTTGTCGGTGACGCGCACGTCCACAATCATATAAGGGTCGTTGTCGGACCCGCTCACTGCCATTTCCGGCACATAGGCCACCCAGGATTTGTCGCCGGAGGCAGGATGCACGAACTCGACATTCCCGGTGCCCAAATCGCCTACGGAAGTCACTGCATCGTAGGGCGAGTATTCGGAGGCCGAGAAGAACGCAGCGGGCAGCGCACGCAGCTCTTTCCTGTAATTATGCAGGCGCACACGGGTGATTTCCACCGAAGCCGTACCCGCGGCAGGGGTGGCCGAAGGTTGGCCGGTTTTGGGCTCGTAACGCAGGTGCAGGCGCGCCATAGCGTTGCGAAGCGTGAGACGGTCCTTCTTGCGCACAGCCCCGGTGGTGCCGGCGTAGTTGGCCAGTTCGGCGGCATTCTTGAAGCCCACCGTCGTGAGCGGGGTGGACATTCCCCGGTAGTATTTGAGCTCGCAATTGGCTTTGTCGGCCGGCGAAGCCGAGGAAGAGAGTCCTTCCCAGGAGCCGAACACCTTCCAGCCGTGCTTGGGCACACCGCCCTTCAAATAGTCGCTCTGCGTGGTGTTGTATGCAAGCGCGTGCGCGTCCGCGCTGAAAAAGTCCACCACAGTCTGCATGCTTTCCCCCTTTCCGGGAACGCCGGAATAGGCGGCGTCGCCGAAGTTGGCCATCACCAGGACGGCCAGCGACTTGTAGGTGTCGTCCAGCTTGAATTCGCAGCGGGAAAGTCCTCCCCCGAGGTCTTCCACGTGCAGGACATCCACCTTGCCGGCATAAATCTGGCGCGCTGCCGAAGGGTTGAACTCATAAAGCCCCGTGACGCCGTTTACGGCAAAAGCGCCGGTGGCGTCAAAGACAAAAATGCCGTAATCCTTGATGCTTTTCTCGTGCCCGTACTGAAGAGCCTGCTCCACGTCCACGAAGTCGGCTTTGGTGACAACGACATCGTCCCCGAAACCGTGCAGGGCCATCGTAAGGCTCACCTGTACCTGGCCGCCCTCAATCCGGTCCGAGGGCGTCTGCATATCCTCACGCCAGCACCCTGCCAGGACGGCAAGTCCCAGCAGAAGGAAAAAGGCGGTATGCAGGTTTCGGATCATTTACTAGGAAAGGTCCGGATTCATCAATACTATCTGCCAGCCGTTGATGTAGATGCGGGCGGCGAAAAGGCCTTCGCCATGGTCTATGAAAATTACAACGGAGTAGTCGTCCTGACGGTCCAGGTACTCTTGTTCGCTCATCTCCCTTCCGTAGTAGCCCTTAACCATAAGGAAATAATCTACCAGCGGGATATCAAAGATCTTTTTTCCGGTAGAACGCTGGGTAATTACCAGGCGCGTCCTGTCTGTAGTGCGTGCAAAGAGGCGGCCAAGCGAGAACTCTGCCACCGCGGCGGTGAGGACCTCTGTGTGGTCATTGAGGGTGGTACTGCCCTGATAGGTTCTGAAAGGGTCGTAGGTAATGCGAGTTGGATTTGCAGGGATTAAGTCATTCCAGTCCAGCACCGGATTTATATCGTAGATTGCAAAATCAAACTGCTCCGGGGT
This sequence comes from Bacteroidales bacterium, assembly GCA_017444905.1. Classification (GTDB taxonomy): domain Bacteria; phylum Bacteroidota; class Bacteroidia; order Bacteroidales; family UBA932; genus Cryptobacteroides. Next base: position 4,458 of record JAFSVP010000076.1, on the reverse strand, counting down.
AAGATTGATGTCAGTATTGATACTCTGCAGGAGCACACGCACGTTGTTGGTGTTCTTCACAAGGGGAATAATCACAGTATTCACGCTGCCTGGAGGCAGGTTTTTGAGGTCTGCCTTGTCCACTCTTCCGTAAAAAAGGCCGCCAAGGTTCTTGTCTGAGTATGTTTCCTCCGTGGCCTTGGTGCGGGTTGCGGTTTTCATACGGCACTCAAGTTCCGTCTTGGTGGCGGGGTCTTCAACCGTGAAGGCGTTCTCGTCTTCAAGACCGCACCAGGCAATGATATCATAGATGCCGGCCGGAAGACCGGGGATTTCCAGAACATAACCCTCCAGGGAAAGAGGAACGCCCGACTCTGTGGCCTTGGTCACAAACTTGCCGTCCTGGTCAAATACGTAAACGGCCACAGACTTCACCTCGTTGCGGAATGCATCGGCGTACTTCAGGTTAAAATCAAACCTGAAACGCACGGAAATCTGGCACTCTTCAGAGAGTGGGCCATCGTAAATGAGTTTGTCGCAGGAGCTTACAAATAGCCCCATAAGGACTGCGGCAATGCTTGCTATGACGTGTTTTCCTTTCATAACTCTTTCTTAGGGCCTGTCTCTGAGGCCTCTTGGCACCCCGGAGGAGGGTCAGCCCCTCCGGGATGAAAACTATATGGGATTACTCCTCAAGATCTGCGGTCTGGGTGACCAGCTGCCAGGACAGGATGTTGATCTTGGCGGCCAGGTAGTAAGGCTTCTTGCTCTCTCCGGGAACGATGGGCTCGTCCACGTCGTCGATACCATGACCAAGGGACTTGATGGTGCCGATGCTCACCTTGTAGAAGTTGTTACGGACAACACCGTAGTTACCTTCAAGGAGGTTGGGCTCGGTAGCGCCATCATTTGCTTTGCCATAGTGCTCGATGGGAATTGCATAGTACATCTTTCCTTCAGTGTACTTATTGGCGGGCTCTACAACACCGTTGAGGAAACCTTCGGCAATTTCAGCGTCTGTAGCTTCGCGGTAGGTGCCGGGGGTTGTATCCTCCACATAAAGCTTGGGCATGGAAGCGGAGGGGATCAGGGTCACATAACCGTTGGCGTATTTCTTCTCCTCTTTTGAGATGGGCCATGTTACGGCGAAATTAGGCTCAAAAGTCTCGGCTTTAAGACCACCGGTGAGATCCACAACCATATCAGGGTAGGCCTGAAGAAGGGGTGTCGTTCCGCCGCTAACAGTCTTAGCGCTCTTGTCCTCATATGAGGCCTTATTGTTGCCATAGAACTCATTAACCTTTGTAGATTTGACGGGCGTCAGGGAATTCGTGACTTTTTCCGTACCGGTGAAGCTGGGGGCGTTTTCTTCTTCTGCAATTTTATGAAGAGCCTTATAGTTGCCAGAATCCTCTATGTAGAAAGTATAGCCGTGGGAAGCCATGGTGGAAAGAATCTGCCAGGCATACTGCTTGGCAGTGAGCATCTGGCCCATGTAGGCATACAGGTCCTCATATGCGGTAGCACCGGCCTTTTTCACCTGTGCATAGAGGAGAAGCATGGTACCGTTTACACGGGGTGAGGCCTGGCCCTTCTTGTCAAAAGTGTTCTCGTAGCTGTAGCGCTGGAGAATGTCAAGCTGTGATTTCTCTGCAGCGGCATAGTTGGCAGCAACCTCAGTAGCAGACCAGTATTTCTGCTCGCTCACATCCAGAAGCTCACGGGCGGAATGGGGATAAGCGTCGTTGTCATCACGGGGATTGGCAGTACTATTCACGTAGTTAGGGTCAAAGGCCCAGTTGATACGGGTATTCATAGTCTCAGTGCCTCCGGGATAAAGGGGATTTGCAATTACACCGCCGCTCTGCAGCCATCCACCGTTGAAGGGCTGGTTGGTACCAAGCTGGGTAAACCACGCGGGGTCAATGTGTTTGAGGGAATAGGCCTTCTTGTTGGCAGCGGTTACGCTCCAGGCAAGGTACTCAATATCATAGAGAGGCGCGCCGGTATCCTCACCATTTTTTTTCAGGGACTTGTCCATCTTGGAAGGATCAACAAAGTTTGTCCCGTCGTCTTTAAGGATGCCGCCATCTGCTACTTTCTTCAGGTTGTCAATATCAAAACGGGCAGCCATACGCTCAACGTAAATCTCAAGAGGCTTGGCCTCTGCCAGCTCGCGGGTGTGCTGGATGTAGGAGTCGGCAGTGAACTTACCGGACCCGGGAGTGGTCTCCTCTACGAAGATGTCGCTTGCATACTTGACTTCAAGATTACCCGCGGCATCTTTACCCCACATGGGGGAAGTGATCATCACAAAGTAAGGGTTGCCACCGTCTTCATTCTGGAAATCCTTGAAAGAGCCATCAGCGGCAGCAAGAGAGGTGTTACCGGAGAGGGACTCGGCCGTTCCGGAGTGAAGAGCAGCCTTAACTGTTTCAAAGGACTTGTTGCGGTACCACTGGGGGTTGCGGGAGTTGATTACGCAGAGGACCTTGTTTGGCATGGCCTGGGTAGATTCCAAAACCACAACGCCCTTGCCTGCGTTTTTGTTTTCTATGTATTCTTCAACGCTAGGGTCAGAGTTGGTAAGATCTTCTTTAAACGTACCCTTCATGTCACCGTATCCCGATGATACGTATGAATTGTCCTTGTAGAAGAAGAAATAGATGCTCTTGATGGCATTTTCATAGTCCTCACCATTCACATAGCTCCCGACATCGCCGGTTCCGGCAGCCTTGGTGGCCGAAGGCATAGAGATGGAGAAGCCCATATAGCGCTTATCCCCATTCTGCTCGGAGCCGTTATTGTCGATAGCGGTCTCCTGCTGGCAGCCCACCAGCGCTGCGCCGGCAAAGACTGCAAAGAGTAAATGGTTGTAGTTCATAATACCCAAAAAGTGGTTATAGATTAATTATTAGTTATTGTTTTCTTTTACGTCGTAGTCGATGCGGTAGTCTGTGCGGCGCAGGAACGGCAGGCACTGATCCAGGAGAGTCTTGAAGTCCCCGGGGTAGCGGCTCTTGATCATCCACTCTTTGTCGTCGGCGGAGCGGTCCCCGTCAATGATTTCCAGGATTTCTGCGCGGTGCGGCAGGGAAGAAGCCTCTACGAAGGAACGCAGGCCTTCCCAGTTTTCGGGCTCGGATTCTACCTCGATGAGGGCGTCTTCGATATGGTAGAGACCCACAAGGTAGTCCTTGATGGCCTGGGTGCGCTCGCGGGCCAGGCGGACATTGTTCTCATAAGGGCCTTCGGGCGATGCGTAGCCCTTGATCCAGATTTTGCGGATGCTCCAGGCGCTGTTGGTGCGTACCGAGTCGATGGAGGCGCGCAGATAGCCGAGCTCCGTTGCGTTGGAATGGTAATTGGGGTCGATTTCCGTGCTGCTGAGCGGGAAATCCACAAAGGCGCGGCCGTTGATGGAACGGGTTCGGCCTTCTTTTTCCACCACCACGGTGCGATCTACATAGACGGTATCCACGACGGTGTCGTCGGTGAAGCTGGCCAGGTAGGTGGAGGAGAGGGACTGTTCCTCGCTGCCGCAGCAGCCTTTCACCTCCCGGTTAAGGTACAGTTTGGCGCCGTCCATCCACATACGGTAGGGGACTACGGTCTCGTACTGGAGAACTTCCGGCGTGCGGCCCTTGCGGAACTGCATTTCCTCCTTGCCGCTAGCCGTCTGGCCCTTGCGTGTGTAGTAATACCACTGGTTGTAGCTGTAGATGCCCACCGGGGTAAGGGACTGCACGTGCTGGCCGTGGCGGAGTTCCGGCGTGATGACGGCGGTTTCGTTGCGGCCGGCTTCTACGCTTTCCATATCCAGATTGAGTTTCACGGACATCCATTCCCCCTGGCGCTTGAGTTCTACCACCTCTACCTCCTGCGCCCTTGCGCCCAAGACGGATGCCGATAGCAGTGCGATGCTGAGTATAATCCTTTTCATATCCGTCTTATATTAGAATAGGTAAACGATACTGATGGCCGCCTTGGTGAGGGCAGGACGCAGCTTCTTGAGCCCTTCGGCATCCTTGATGTTGCAGATGGAGCAGTCGAAGCGGTCCGAGATGGAATAGATGGCACCCACACCGGCCTCGAACTCCAGGTTCCAGTGCTTGCCGATGGGAAGGGCGTAGCCGTACCCGGCGCCCAGCCCGAAGGCCCAGCCTTCGAAGCGATGGTCCGTGAGCTCGGAAAAATCTGTTCCGAGGAACCGGATATTGTTGCGGATGCCGCCGAAGTTGAACTGGCCCGCCAGCGCGTGTGCGGCAAAGAAATGCCCGGTGAAACGCTGACACGTCCAGAAACGGAGTTCCGGCTGCACCATCCAGTGCTTCCACTTCACGTTGTCTTTCCAGGTCCAGAGGTTGAGGCTGCCGGACACATCCAGCGAGAGCCGGGGACCCAGACCAATCTCCAGTCCCAGCGAAGGGGACGTGGTTGCATCGTAGATAAGGTTGGTCTTTACCCCCACTACCTGGG
>JAFSVP010000075.1 GCA_017444905.1 Bacteroidales bacterium | reverse complement strand
CTGCCGGTATTTCCGTGCACACTTGCACCGGAGCGGGAACTGCTGCTGCCGGAAATTCCGGAGGAAGGCCTTGAATGCGAAGAATGATGAGAAGACTGGCCACGAGTCTGGGCACCGAGAGGAAGCGCGACTATGACGGCTGCCGTCAGTATTGCCGCTAATCTTGTCAAGTGTTTCATAAGTCAGCCGTTTTACGAGTTTAACGATAAATCCAGTATTTCTTCGACAGAGTCTTGAAATCCTCCGCGTCCGCGGTCCAGTAGGAAAGGATGTCCGAGACCTGAAGAGATTTACTGAAAACGGAACTGACAAAATCCGTTCCACAAACTTTGTTGAACATTGAAACCCTGTCTGGAGATAGCTGGAACGGAGTTTTTCCGTATAGCTTGTAAACGGCCTGCATCACATAGAACTGCAGCAGGGTGATGTGCGCCGCCTCATAATCGGTGAAATAGAACTGCACTCCGTGTATCAGTTTGCGGGCGCAGCTTCCATAGAAAGGGGTATAATGCACAGTACGCCAGGCGACCCCCGGCAGGCAGTACGAATCCAGTTCGGCCTTGAGGGCGTCCGCGTCAATCCATTCGGCGGCGAACGCGTCGAACGGGATGGTGTAGCCTATTCCTATATTGAGGTAATTGTTGAATTCGCCGGCAAGGCCCGAACAGGGGTAGCAGATTGCGCTCCTCGGATATGGGATATTGGGAGAAGGCATCACCCAGGGAAGACCGGTCGCGTCGTAAGTCATCGAGCGCTCCCACCCTTCCATAGGCACGACCGTAAGCCGGCAGCTGAGCGGGGGCTCGTCCCCCTTCTGGCCGCGGTTCATCCCCTCCTCGTTTATCATCAGGGCCACCTCCCCTACCGTAAGGCCGTAAACATAGGGTATGGGGTACTGGCCAACATACGAGAAAAAGCCCTCGCGAACCACCGGTCCCTCCACTTTCATCCCCCCGAGGGGATTGGGCCTGTCGAGCACCATCACTTCGATTCCGAGCTCCGCGCAGCTCCTCATCATAAGTCCAAGGCAGCTTATGAAGGTATAGGAGCGCACGCCCACATCCTGAATATCATAAACTATAACATCCACTCCCTCCAGCATTTCCGGAGTAGGCTGGCGGGTGGCTCCATAAAGAGAATGCACCGGAAGCCCGGTGGCAGGGTCACGGTCGGATGCGACCTTGCCGCCAGCCCATACGTCGCCCCTCACGCCGTGCTCGGGAGCATAAAGTGCCACGAGATTTACGTTTTCTTTCAGAATATCTATGGTGGAACGAAGCTGCGAATCAACGCCGCTGGGGTTGGTCAGCAGGCCCACCCGACGGCCTTTCAGGCCCTCGAAACCACGGTCGCGGAGGACCTCTATGCCCGGTTTGACCCGGGCCTGGCAAATCAGTCCGCTTATTGCAAGCGCCGCCACACAAGCGAGGTGACGAAGAAGGTTGCGAGACAGCATATCATTACCATTATAAAGAATCCGGTATATCCCAGCGCCTGCTGCAAGTATCCGGCCACCATTCCGGGCAGCATCATCGACATTGCCATAAAAGCAGTACAGATGGCGTAATGGGAAGTCTTAACCGGGCCTTCGGAAAAATGCATCATATACAGCATATAGGCCGAGAAACCGTAGCCGTAACCGAACTGGTCGGCCACTATGCAGGCTCCGACCACCACGAGCGACGAAGGCTGGACGACGCTCATGAAGACATACACGGCGCAAGGCAGAGCGAGCGCCGCCGCCATAGGCCACAGGCATTTGCGAAGCCCCCTTCTGGCTGCAGAAAGACCTCCGAGTATGCCGCCGGCAAGAAGTGCAGCCACCCCGAAGGTGCCGTACACGAGGCCGTAGCTGTCGGTGGACATCCCGAGGCCGCCGGCGCTGACGGGGTCCTTGAAGAAGGGGAAAAGCATCTTTACCGAGAAAGCCTCGGGCAGCCTGTACAGTAGCATGAAGGCGACCGCCACCCATACACCCTTTTTGCGGAAGAACGATGCGAACGCACCGGCGAACTCCCCGGCAACCAGCTTTGCGCTCTTCCTTGACGATGCGGTTGAATCTTCCACGGGGCGAGGCAGGAGAAAGGCGTGATAAACGGTCACTGCTGCAAGAATCAGGGCGGATACAAGCATCGTGAGCGACCAGGCCTGAGGTACGCTGCCGCTGCGCTTTTCAAGTATTCCCGCCAGAACGACGAGTACTCCCTGTCCGAAAACGGATGCTATGCGGTAACAAGTGTTGCGGATGCCGACGAATGCCGACTGCCTTCGGCTGTCAAGGGCCAGCATATAGAAGCCGTCGGCGGCGATGTCGTGCGTGGCCGATGCGAAAGCCGCCACTGCAAAGAGCGAAAGCAGCACGGTAAAGGTGCTTACCCTGACACAGAGGGCGATTACCGCCGTACACACTGCGATAACGGCCTGCATCGACACTATCCACCACCGTTTGCTGCGGAAAATATCGACGAACGGGCTCCAGAGGGGCTTGACCACCCACGGAAGGCTGATAAGGCTCGTGAGCAGCGCAAGGGTGCCGTTGTCCATACCCATATCCTTGAACATTATAAGGGATATGGTGTTCACTATGAAGTAAGGAAGGCCCTCGACGAAATACAGGGTTGGAATCCAGGCCCAGGGAGAGAGTTTATCCGACGACCGCATCTTTGTAATAATGAGCAAGTATTGTCTTGTAATCAAAGCCCTTCGAGGCCATCACCGCAGCGCCGACCTGGCAGAGGCCCACTCCGTGTCCCCATCCCCTGCCCCTGAGGATGAACTCGTCGCCCTCGACTGAAATGTCGAAAGCGGAGCTCTTGAGGTGCGAGGTACTCAGGGCCCGCCGTATGGCAAGCTCCTTTCCTATCACTTCAGAGCCTGCGGTACCGTTGACTTTCAGATATTTGATTCTTCCGGAGGGGCCGCGTTCGAGGGCTTCCAGCGAGAGCACGGTGCCGAAATCACGGCCGGTGCGTTTGCGCAGCAGGGCTGAAAGTTCTTCTCTTCCGTAGCGCTGCTCCCAGTCGTGGAAGTCGGTGGTTTCAAGGTCATAGTCGTTCAGGACCGTGGAAAGGACGGCCTTGTCGTGGCAGTCGCACCAGGGGTCTTCGACGCTTGCAAGATAGGGAGGGTCGGCATCTTCCCAGCAGGTGCTGTATAGCTCGGTACGGCCTCCGCAGCATTTGGAGAAGCGGGTGTCGCAGATTTCTCCGTCGTAGCGCAGGACCTGGCCCCAGGTCCCGTCTATGGCGCGCCGCACGGTATCGCCGGCTGCAAGGGAGAGGCCCTGGTAGCGCTGGCAGTGGTCGTCTGCGCAGACGTCGAACTCTTCGTGAGGTATGGCGGCCAGGGCTTTGCCGGGGTTGCGCCTGCCGCGCATCCGGGCCAACGCCCAGCTGCGGGATATGACGGCGTGGGCCTTCAGGAACTCCAGCGGGGCGTCCGCCTTCATCTCGGAGGAAATGACGCTCAGGAGGTAATCTTCCAGTCCCACCCTGTTTACGGCAGTAAGCTTGTCGCCGGAGGCTATGAACTTGAGGGAGCCTGCGAATTTCTGGTCCTGGCTGCGCTCCCAGTGGAATCCTATGCCTATGGTAACGCCGCGGAGGATGAAGCTCGGCTCGGCAAAAAGGGTTGAGCGGGTTACGGAATCGAAATAAAGCTCGTCGTAGAGAGCTCCGTTGTAGTCGATGCGCCCGTCCTTGGCCCTAACCTTCTGGGGTCCGGCGCCGTCGGAAATGATTTCGAACTCTATTTCGGGGGCGGAAAGTATGCCCACTTCGATTTCGGGCTGGCGGCGGGTCAGGCGGAAGTCTATCATGCGCTCGTCTTCGGCGCTGACGCTCACCTCCGAAAGCATCTCTTCGAGCATCGCCGGGGTAAGTTTCAGGAAATCTTCCTCGCGGGGAGCCACTATCACGCCGGCCATTTCGGCGGCTCCGGGGCTGATGGTCAGGTGGTCGGGGCCGTCAGAGCCGTAGTGGTGTGAACGCAGCTCGGTGCGAAGCACTACGAACATCCTGTATTCACCTCCGGAAGGAGTGTCGGAACGATACCAGGCGTATGCATTGAAACGGGGCTCCATTCCGGGGTCGGCCACGGGGCAGCAGTCAAGGAACTGGTAGAAGAGCTTGGCCAGCGACTTGGTGGTCTGCGACTTGAGGCAATAGACGCCGCGGGTGTACAGATTGAAGTGGTAGAGCTTCGCGTCCTGGACGCAGGAAAGCGGGGCTGACGGAGAGTCGAGCCAGGCGTCAATCTCCTTTTCGAGCGGGAGGGAGCGGCGCGGAACCGCCTGGAAATGAAGATGGTCGGGAGCCGAGGCTCCGCTCTTCGGGCCGTTGTAATATACGGTGAAATCCTGATAGTTCCAGGCAAAGTCGAGCATATCCGGGAGATGGTGCCAGATGACCTGCGGGAGATGCTCGTCGCGCGCGATTACGAGATGCTGCGGAAAAATCGGGAAAGGGTTGACCTGGATATTGTAACGCCTGCCTTTCCGGCCCTCGAACTTGACGTGAAACTGCTCCGGAGGCCGGTTGGCCGGACATAGGAAGCAGGCACGGGACGAAAGCGTGCGCTCGTCGGTCTCGGCAGTGCTGGAGGCGATGCGGCAGGGGTTGAGCTGAAGCTCGGCATCCAGCCCGCCAACCCTCAGGGTGCGCGTACGCATAGTCTTGAGCGAGCGGAAGTTGGATGCGGCAAGGGGCCACACCGACAGCTGATCGCCTATGAATTTATTGATATCGGCCATTGTCAGAGCAGTGCCAGCAGGCTGGTTTTGAATTTGGCGAACTCCTGTTCGAAATTGGGGGTAAGAATGTCTTTGCCGTATGCGGACTCTATCTCCTCAACGTCCCAGAATCTGCCGTCGGCGACCTCGGAACCGTCGGGGACGGGGTT
>JAFSVP010000074.1 GCA_017444905.1 Bacteroidales bacterium | reverse complement strand
ATAGGTCTTGTTGTTGTTCAGGGTGACTTCAATCTAGGTGGCGTTCAGGACGACGTGGTTGTTGGTCACGATGTAGCCGTCGGGACTGATGATGACGCCCGAGCCGCTGCCCTGCTGTTCGCGGGTCTGGGGCTCCCCGCCGTAATCGAAGAAGAAGCGGAACAGGGGGTCGATGTATTGCTGCTGCTGGGTCTTTACGGTCACCCGCACGTAAACCACCGCCTCCACGGCGTTCTCTGCCGCATAGGTGAAGTCGGGATAGTCGGACAGTGACAAATTGACAGTCTTTACCTTCTCCCCGTCCTGGGTATAGACAGTGGTGGTAGTGCTTTCGGGCGTTGCAGCCTTGACGATTCCGTATGCCGTCAGGCCGCTGAGCAGCACTGAAGCGAATACTGTGATTACATTCTTTGACATATCTCGTTGTATTTAAGTTCCGGAAAAGTTAAAAAGTCAAAAGGTGTGCCAAATGTTACGAATAATTATTATTTTTGCACGGATATAGATTAAAGATTGAAGAATATATGAATTTCAAAGTTTCAAGCGCCGAACTTCTCAAGGCCGTACTGAACGTCGCCAAGGCGATCCCCGCCAAGACCTCCCTCCCGATCCTCGAGAACTTCCTCTTCGCTGCCGGAGACGGCTCGCTGGTCATCACCGCATCCGATCGGGAGCTCACGCTCCGCACCTCGCTCCCCGTGGATATCGCCGAGGCCGGCAGCATGGCGGTTCCCGCCCGTCAGCTCATCGACCTGCTGAAGGCCCTGCCCGACCAGCCACTTTCCGTATGCACCCTGTCGGAGAGCACTTTCGAGTGCCGCTGGGAGAACGGTAACTCCTCGCTGCCCTTCTTCCCTGCAGCTGATTATCCCGACATCAGCACGGCTTCCGACGACGCCGGAAAGATTTCTTTCCCCGCAGCCGCGCTTGCCGACGCCATCGCCGGTACGGTGTACGCCACCGCCGACGACGAGATGCGTCCCGCGATGAACGGTATATTCTTCGACGTCGAAGAGACTTCCGTCACCCTGGTGGCTTCCGACTCCCACAAACTTATCTGCTACTCCGTCGACGGAGTGAGCGCCGTGCAGAAGTCGTCGTTCATCCTTCACAAGAAGCCGGCGGCGGTGCTCCGCTCCCTGCTCGAGAAGGGCGAAGGCAGCGTCGAGGCCTCCTTCGACGAGTCCGGCGTGGTGTTCACCTACGGTTCCACAATCATGGTGTGCCGCCTTATCGTGGGCAGGTATCCCAAGTACCGCGACGTCATCCCCCAGAACAATTCCAACGTCCTCAAAATCGACAGGGCCCAGCTGCTCAATACCGTACGCCGCGTCTCGGTTTGCGCCAACAAGGCTTCCAACCACGTGAAGTTCACTCTCACGCACGATTCGCTCGAAGTTACCGCGCAGGACACCGGCTTCGCCCTCGCCGCATACGAGAAGATAGGCTGCGACTATTCCGGGGCCGACCTCGAAATAGGCTTCAAGTCCTCGTTCCTCACCGACATTCTTTCCAACATGTCGTGCGAGACAGTTCAGATGAAGTTTATGGACGCCCGCAGGGCAGCCCTCATCGTCCCTTCCGAGGAAGAGGCCGAGAGCGAAAAGATGTGCGGCATCCTGATGCCCGTAATGGTTGCATAATTCCTGAAGCAATGAAACTTAAACTGGAAAAACCCCTGCTCTTTTTCGATATTGAGAGCACGGGGCTTGACATCCCGGTCAATTCGATAGTCGAACTCAGCTTCATAAAGCTTTTCCCCGACGGGGAGGAGCGCCGCCGCACGTGGCGCATAAAGCCCTGGGACTATATAAACAATTGCCAGCGCCCTATGGAGCCTGCGGCTTCGGAGGTGAACGGCATCACCGATGACATGCTCACCGGCTGCCCCACCTTCTTCGAACTGGCGGAAGAGATAGCCTCCTGGCTCAAAGACTGCGACCTTGCGGGCTTCAATTCCCGCAAGTTCGACCTTCCGATGCTGTCGGAGGAGTTCGAAAGGGTGGCCCTTGCCGGCAAGCGGCTCGACGTCGACCTGCACGAACCCAGGATGGTGGACGTGCAGAACATTTTCCACGCAATGGAGCCCCGCAACCTCAGGGCCGCATACCGCTTCTACTGCGGAGGCGAGGATTTCGAGAACGCGCATACCGCCGAGGCCGATACCGAGGCTACCGTCAAGGTGCTTGAGGCCCAGCTTGACCGTTATCCCGACAAGCTGAAGAACGACGTGGAGCATCTCGCTTCGTTCGCCGGGCGCAAGATAGTGGATTTCGCCGGCCATCTCGTGTACAACGATTCCGGCGAGCCCGTGCTGAATTTCGGCAAGCACAAGGGGCGCACTGCGCGCGAGGTTTTTGAAAAAGACCCTTCCTATTTTGCCTGGGTGCGCCAGGGCAACTTCACCCTCGACACTAAGCGCCAGTTCGATCTGCTGGAAGAAAAATTCAAGCTTGAAAGGCTGAAGAATAAATTCAGCGGCAAGTAAAAGTTTCCGTTACAAATGGCCAAACTTATTCCCGTCTACACCTGGAACAAGAGTGTAGTCAACTTCAACAAGCGCAGCGGGCGCCTTACCAAGAAGCCCTGGTTCCAGGGAATGCTCCTGCTCGTGTGTGTAGTGGCTGCGATGCTGCTTGCCAATCTCAGTTTTACGAAAGAGGCATACAGGGCCTTTCTCGAGATGCATATGCAGCTGCATCTTTACGACGCCGAAGGGGGAGTGGACCTGCTCTTCCCGCGCGACCTTACCGTAGAGAAGTTCATCAACGATATCCTGATGGTGATTTTCTTCTTCACGGTCGGCCTTGAAATCCGCCGTGAAGTGGCGCACGGGGAGCTTTCCAGCCCCCGCAAGGCGATGCTCCCGGTGATAGCCGCTTTCGGAGGCGTAATCGCTCCCGCCCTGATATTCACCCTCGTCAATCACGGCACCGCCGCGGCAAGCGGCTGGGGCATCCCCACGGCCACCGACATTGCCTTCGCCGTGTGCATACTTACCCTGCTGGTGAACAAGGTGCCGGTGTCGCTGAAGGTGTTCCTTACTGCCCTTGCTATCGCCGATGACCTCATAGCCATACTTGTAGTGGCGATTTTCTACGGAGGCAGCATCAAGTTGCCGCTGCTCGCCCTCGCCCTTGCGGTGATACTCTTCACCCTGCTCCTGAGGCGCCTTGGCGAGAAGCGTATGTTCCCCTACGTGCTCAGCGCAATCGTCGTCTGGGCGCTCTTCTACTACAGCGGCATCCACGCCACAATGTCGGGCGTCGTGATGGCCTTCCTCATCCCGGCCCGCTCCCGCTACAACAGGGCCCAGTACTTTCACAAGCGCAACCAGTACATAGCAAAGCTCGACAGCCTCGACGGCATCGACGAAGAGCCTTTCCCGAACGGCCCGCAGAAGCACTGCCTGCGCAAGCTCGAGAGCATCGCCCACGGGTCTATGGATATGAGCTACCGCGTCGAGCACGCCCTGAGCCCCTGGGTGAACTACCTTATCATGCCGGTGTTCGCCCTTGCCAACGCAGGCGTCGAGATAAGCGACCCGTCTTACTTCAATATGTTCGCTTACGATTCGGCTCTCGGCAGCGTGTCGATGGGCGTGTTCCTCGGGCTCCTGCTCGGAAAGCCTCTGGGTATCACTCTGTTCAGCTGGCTGGCCATAAAGCTGAAGATAGGCGCGATGCCTGAGAACGCCAGCTGGAAGATGTTCTTTGCGGTGGCCTGCCTCGGAGGCATAGGATTCACGATGAGCATTTTCGTAGATACCCTGTCGTTCGGAGGGGCCGACCCGGCCGTTACCGCGCACCTTCGCGACGCCGGCAAGATAGCCGTGCTCCTGGGTTCGCTCTGCGCAGGAGCCCTCGGAAGCCTGCTCATCGAGATAGTCCACGCGCTTGAAAAAAAGAAGCCGGTGCAGGTTTCCTGAGAAGCTATTCTGAAAATAATTATTATATTTGCAGTCCAAAGCCACTTTAGCTCAGTCGGTAGAGCAGCGCATTCGTAACGCGCAGGTCGTCAGTTCGAGCCTGATGAGTGGCTCAAAAAAGGGAGGTTGACTTCGCAGTCGGCCTCCCTTTTTAAATATGTGTACAGCTTGGATTACCAGAGATTGGTCTTCAGGGTTTTGCGTCCGGTGTAGCAGTTCAGGAACTCGATTTTCGCGTCTTTCTTGACGGTCATTATTATGGCCTTGCCGGGGTAGAGAACCACGGGGTTCATGTGCGAGCCGTACATAGTCTCGAAGCGGATATCCGAATCGTTGGTTACCTGAATCGTGCCCTTCTTGGCGTCGATAACCTTAATTTTCAGGCACTTGTGTACGAGCTGCTCGAGCAGGTCGGCGTCGCCTGCAAGAGTCTGGTCCCAGAAAGCCAGCATACGGCCGGCGAACATTGCCTCGCGCACCGACTCGAGCGTATATTCCTTTGCGAAGATAAGCGTCATCGGCCTCAGCACATGGCCGTATTCGACCGCCACGGGGCGGTGCTGGTCGGTATTGGCTGTCATGGGGATATGGTACTCGTCAAACCAGTCGAGGACCTTGGGATACCATTCGGTGTGGTTGCAGATTTCAACGGCGTGAATCTGGCCCTTCGCGAGCATTTCGCGCTGGATGTCGAACATGTCGCACTTCTTGTCGGGCCAGCCGGGGTGGTTCCACTGGATGAAGCACTCCTGCTTCAGGGCCTCGTCTATGTCGGCGCGGAGAGTCTTCTCATTGTTTATTTTCACTCCGTCGGGGCCGGTAAGAGGCTGCCCGTCCTTGCCGAGCACGTAGCGGTCTTCGCTGAAGACATTGGCGTCCTTGACGAAGAGGAAGTTCATATGACCGAAAGGCTTGGCGCGGGTAATCTCGACGCCGGGAATCACCAGAAGCCCCCATTTCCTGCCTTCGGCCTCGGCCTTTTTGATGACGAGGTTGCGGTCGGGGAGGTCGATGCCGGTCTTGTGGACTCCGACGTGCTCGGTCATGGCCATCACGTCAAGGCCGTCATACCACGACTCCTGCACCCTGCCTTCGGGAGTCACCTGCGCGTCGGCGAAAATCGTGTGCGTGTGCAGGTCGCTCTTGAGCGTGAGGTAGCCGTCAAGGTCGGGGATATTAATGTTGTTGCGGACCTTCTCCATCATCCGGTAGCAGTACATGCGGTCATCGGAATTCTCGGGAGCGGTCTGGGCACCCGCCACGGCGCTTGCAAGCAGCGGGAGCATAATCAGGAATACATACTTTTTCATAAGCACAAATATAATAATTTTCGTAACTTCGCACTATGAAGAAAAAACTTCAATTTTTATGCCTTGCATTCCTGCTTTCGCTTGCGGGATGCGCCCCCAAGTTCAACCCGTCCGGCCCCGATGAAGGCGGGAAGGACCATCTCCAGCCCACCGGACGCTCCGTCACCACCTACCTTGCGCTCATGGTGACCGACAACCGCACCTCCTACCGCACTATGGCCCTCTGCGCTGACAGGGCCCGCACCGCTGACGGCAGCCTCCTCACGGCTGACTGCCCCGACTACAGCGTGAAGGCGATTGAAAGGGCGGCTTCGCTCAAGCAGACCTTCGTGAGGCTTGCTGCCCGCACAACTCTCGACAAAAGGGCGGTATGCTGCCGGCACGACAATATCAAAGACTGCTGCGACACCGGCGGAAAGGATGTATTCGTAAGCGCCAACAGGCTTGAAGACATTCAGTCCTACGACGTTACGCTAGACGGCAAGAGCTTCCCCGGGACGCCCCTTACCACCCTCGACGACGCGCTCGGGGCATGCCGGGGCCGCATTTTCGCCTGCCTCGACATGACGGCGGGGCTCAACTTCTTCTACACCTCCAAAATCATCGACAGCCTTGCCATAGCCGACGAAATCCTCTATTATCTGGGCGACCTCGGAGCAGAAGGCACCGACCATTCCGAGAGCCAGGGTTGGAAGAATTATATGGAGATGGGGCAGTACGTCGCGAAACTCGCCCCCGTGTTCAAGGCCTCCGGCACCGAGGCCGTCGATTTCATCGAGAGTCAGGACCTTTCTTCAGTCGTCACTTTCGAAGTCCCCGATGCAAGCCTTGCCGCTTACTGCCACCAGTCAGGCTTTGCGGTGTATTCCGACATATCGGCCTCCGACGCCGATCTCGCTTCAGGCAATACGGCTGCGGTCGAGACCGAGGCGGCTCGCAGGACTGACATAGTGTGCTGCGGAGTAGGGGACAGCGCCCCCGTAGTTCAATTCCTTAAAAATCATAATCTTAACCTATGAAACGATTGATTCCTCTGGCCGCGGCCGTCCTTATCCGGGCCTGCTCCGCCAACGCTCCTGCCGAGGGGCTGTCGTCCGACCTTGTGCGTTTCGGGCTGAACAGGCCCGTGAAGAGCCTCAGCGTCAGTATGCCGGAAAGGGAATTCGACTATACCGTGCGCTTCAACGGCGACGGACGTATCGCGTCGGTCGATGAATTCGCCGAAGACGGGTCTCTGGCAGGTACGGAGGAGTATGTCTATGACGACGAGGGCAGGCTCGTACATATGTATCACACCGACAACGACGGGCAGATAGACTCGTCGATGAGCTGCGAATACGACGGGCAGTTCATCAGCCGTCAGGAATACAAGGGAATGAACAACGATATCCAGCACTGTTTCGAGAACGACAACGACGGCGAGCATATCATCACCACCAGATACTATCTTGAAAACGAGCTCAGGTTCGTCTCACGTAAAGCTTACGAAGGGCTTGATATGACCGAAACGGTGTGCGACACCACCGGGGCCGTGCTCGAAACCGCTTACGTGGAGTTTTTCGCCGCCGACAAGCCCTCGAGGATACGCAACAATGAAGACTGTATGAGCGTGGAGTACGATGAAGAGTCGGGACTTCCCGTGGCAAGCGAGAATTGCGTCCTGGACTCGCGGGGTGCCCTGCAGTGGGAAGAGAGTCTCGCAAGTGAACCGCAGCGCACATACGAGTACGAATTCGACAGGCGGGGCAACTGGATTCGCCGCACCGAGTATGCCGGCCAGTCGCCAAAGCTCGTGATTACCCGTAAAATACGCTACTGAAGCATCTCCAGGGCCTCTTCCAGGCTGACGGCATCTTCTATTGGGATGCCGCCGTTGCGGGTGCGCCTGAGGGAATACAGGAAGGCTCCGCTCCCGAGCGCTTCGCCTATGTCGCGGGCGAGCGAGCGTATGTAAGTGCCTTTGGAGCAGTCAATGCGCAGCACTGCGCCCTTCAGGGGTATGCCCCTGGCGTCGGCAACGTTGATGCGCGAGCGTCCGGTGCCTGCAGGTATGGGCTCGGGGGCCTGGAAAGAAGGGTTGAATTCCAGCAGCTCTATGGAACTGACGTGCACCGTGGATGAGGAGAGGATGCCGGAGGCATCGAAGCTTTCGCCTTTCTCCCTTGCCTCCCTGAGTAACTTCCGGGCCGTTTCGTAGGCTCTCACTCCGTCCACCGATTTGGCGCTGAAGAGCGGTGCGACCTGCTCCAGGGTGCCGCAGAACGAGGGCAGTACGGCCCTCAGGCTCTCTTCGCTCACGCCGTCTGCGGGGATGATGCGGTCGATATCCTTCTCAAGGTCGCAGGAAGGTGTGGTCGCCCCAAAGCATACTCCTGCAATATATTGCTTTTCGGAGCGTTGCAGATCCTCGGCCCTGCGCGTTGCGGCCCCTATGCAAACGAGCAGTATGCCGGTTGCAAGCGGGTCGAGCGTGCCCGCGTGGCCCACTTTCAGGTTCTTTTTCCCGAAATGGCGGCAGGAGGCGATTTTAATCTTGCGCACCACGTCCGCCGACGACCAGCGGTAAGGCTTGTCGACGGCCAGTACTATGCCTTCGGGATAATCCGAAATATCCCGGCCCAGTGTCATGCGAGGGGAATCTTGCTTATCCTGCGAGCGTGCCTCCCGCCTTCGAAGGCCGTGGTGAGCCACACCCTTACCATACTTACCGCCATACGGTAACTGACGAAGCGGGCGGGCATTACAAGGACGTTGGCATTGTTGTGGCCCTTTACGAGCCGGGCGATGGCAGTGTTCCAGGCGAGGCCGGCCCTGATGCCCTGGTGCTTGTTGAGGGTGATGGCCATTCCGTTGCCGGTGCCGCAGATGGCTATGCCGGCGTCGAGTGCGCCGCTCTCCACCGCAGAGGCCAGCGGATGGGCGAAGTCGGCGTAGTCGCACATTTCGGTGCTGCCGGTGCCGAAGTCGGTGACCTCGTGCCCCTTGCAGCTAAGGTACTTTATGAGTTTTTGCTTGTACTCCACGCCTGCGTGGTCGTTGCAGATGCCGATTTTCATAATTCTTCCTTTATATTGTACCGGTTGCGCCCGGAGTCGGAGCGCGCAATCATTTCTCCTATGAGGCCTGCGAGGAAAAGCATTACGCCCAGCACCACTGCCAGGAGGGCCAGGTAGAAGAGAGGCTGGTCGGTGACGGCGCGGAACTTCACGCCCTGTGCCTGCCTGACGAGCTTCTCGACTATTATCCAGACAGTCATTATCCCTCCGGCGAGGAACATCAGCAGGCCGCTCGTCCCGAACAAGTGCATCGGCTTCTTTCCGAAGGTGCTGAGAAACCACAGCGACTGGAGGTCGAGAAAGCCGTTTACGAAGCGCTCAAGCCCGAATTTGCTTTTTCCGTACTTCCTCTTTTCGTGATGCACCTCCTTCTCGCCTATGCGGGAGAAGCCGGCGTTCTTGGCAAGGTAGGGGATGTAGCGGTGCATCTCGCCGTAAACCTCTATGCTCTTGACCACTTCGCTGCGGTAGGCCTTGAGCCCGCAGTTCATATCGTGCAGCCTGATGCCGGTGATGCGGCGGGCGGCGGCGTTGTAAATCCTTGAAGGGAGGTTTTTCGTGAGGACGTTGTCCTTGCGCTTGCGCTTCCATCCGCTTACCACGTCGTAGCCTTCGTCTTTA
This sequence comes from Bacteroidales bacterium, assembly GCA_017444905.1. Taxonomy (GTDB): domain Bacteria; phylum Bacteroidota; class Bacteroidia; order Bacteroidales; family UBA932; genus Cryptobacteroides. The sequence continues at coordinate 1,774 of JAFSVP010000074.1, read as the reverse complement.
ATCATCGAGTAGAGTGCGGGCAGCTCCTCGGGAGCGTCCTGCAGGTCGGCATCCATGGTGGCTACGACCTCTCCGGAGGCCTTTGCGAAGCCGCAGTAAAGGGCTGCGGACTTTCCGTAATTGCGCCGGAAGCGTATTCCGTGTACGCGGGAGTCTTCCTTCGCGAGAGCGCTGATGCTGTCCCAGGAGCCGTCGGTGCTGCCGTCGTCGACGAAGATGAGCTCGTACGACAGCGGGGCTCCTTCAAGCACTGCCCGGAGCCTGGAGTGCAGCTCCTGCAGCGACTCCCTCTCGTCAAGCAGCGGTATTACGACTGAAATATCCATATCAGTTGAGTGTCAGGGGTATGCCGTCAGTCTTCGTCGGATGAGGCCTCGCCGGCAAAGGGGTTGCGGGGCGGAATGTTGCGGCTGAATATGGCGGCGAGCACCATACCGATGAGCCAGCACCAGATGAAGTTGCCGAAGAAGGAAAGAGTGGGGCCCTTGTCCTTGATGGCCTCCATCTGCTCTTCGACTTCGGGAGTGAGGGAAGACGACATCATCGCCATGGCCTGGTCGACGGCGTCGGCAAAGGCGTCGGGCTGTACGAAAGTGTACCAGGCCATCGAGAAGCCCGCGAACACGAGGGCCGAGAGCAGGGCGGTGGCGTTCCCGAACCGGAAGGAGTCGCGGTTGGTCACCCCCTCGTTAGAGGCGGCGAACTGCTTGATGAAATGCTTCATGAGCCAGATGCAGAGCACCAGCTTGCCTGCCCAGAGCAGTATGCCGGCTGCCGAAGCTATGCCGCCTGTCAAGCCTCCCGTGGGGATTTTCTGCATAAGAATCTGCAGCAGCATATAGGCCGACGATACTCCGCCTAAGGCGAGACCGCTGCGGGCGGCTGCGTTCCAAAGAATCTTTCTGTCGTTCATACCGCAAAGATATGGATATTTTTTGTAACTTTGCGAGTTGCAAACCAAAACTGTATATGTTGACATTAGCTTTTACCGACGGAACCGTCCGTCCCTGGGAAGACGAAGAGGCGAAACACATTTTCTGGCATTCGTCCGCCCACCTCATGGCGGAGGCTCTCGAGGCCCTCTATCCCGGAGTGCGGTTCGGAGTCGGACCCGCAGTCGAAACGGGTTTCTATTATGACGTCGACCTTGGCGGAGCCCAGATCGGCGAGGCCGACCTCAAGAAGATTGAAGACAAGATGATAGAGCTCGCCCGCGGAAAGGAGAGCTTCGAAAGGAGCGAGGTGTCGAAGGCCGACGCCCTGAAATACTTCACCGAAAAGGGCGACCCCTACAAGCTCGAACTCATACAGGACCTTGAAGACGGCTGCATAACTTTCTACCGCAACGGCAATTTCACCGACCTGTGCCGCGGTCCGCACCTCAAGCATACCGGCGATATCAAGGCCGTGAAACTCACCGCCATAGCCGGTGCCTACTGGAAGGGCGACCAGGAGCGTGCCCAGCTTACCCGCATCTACGGCGTCACCTTCCCCAAGAAGTCGATGCTCGACGAATACCTGCAGATGCTGGAAGAGGCGAAGAAGCGCGACCACCGCAAGCTAGGCAAGGAGATGGAACTCTTCACCTTCTCGTCGCGCGTGGGCCTCGGACTGCCCCTGTGGCTGCCCCGCGGCGCCGTCATGCGCAATATCCTTGAGAATTTCCTGCGCCGCCGCCAGGCCGAGCTCGGCTATCTCCCGGTGGTGACTCCCCATATCGGCAGCAAGGACCTTTACGTCACTTCCGGCCACTACGCCAAGTACGGCAAGGATT
>JAFSVP010000073.1 GCA_017444905.1 Bacteroidales bacterium | reverse complement strand
GTGCTGTTCTACTGCCCCGAGGAGAGGCAGCCCGAGTTCCGCCGCCGCATGGCCGCCTACACCGAGATGCCTTTCCGCTTCGAGAACTACGGAAGCAAGATCATATATATGGACGAATAACAACCAATAATTAATAAATACTATGGGAGCATTTCACGCTTATGACATACGCGGCGTTTACAACGTCGATTTTGACAAGGAGACAGCATACAAAGTAGGTTATTTCCTGCCCGGGCTGCTGGGTGCAAGCGAGGTCCTCGTGGGCCGCGACTGCAGGGTGTCGTCCGAAGAGATTCACGACAACCTCATCCGCGGCATCAACGACGCCGGAGCCGACGTTTACGACCTCGGCCTCAGCTCGACGCCCCTCGTTTATTTCGGCACGGCTTTCTACGGCTTCAAGGCCTCGGTGCAGATTACGGCCTCGCACAACCCGCCGGAGTACAACGGAATGAAGATTTCGCGCGAGAACGCGCTCCCCGTGGGCCTCGACACGGGCCTCGGCACCATCAAGCAGTGGATAGACGAAGGGCGCCCCACGCCGGTGGCGGAAAAGAAGGGCCGGGTCTTCGCCAAGGAGGCCAAGGCCGACTATCTTGAGTTCCTGAGAAAATACAAGGGCGACTATTCCGGCCTCAAGCTGGCCTTCGACCTCTCCAACGGAATGTCCTGCCTCTTTGCCCACGATATCTTCGGCGACGCTCCTTCATACCTCTTCGATACTATGGACGGACGCTTCCCTAACCACGAGCCCAACCCCCTCATCCCTGCCAACGTGGAGCCCCTGCGTAAGCTCGTAATCGAGAAGGGCGCTGACGCCGGTGTCATTTACGACGGCGACGCCGACCGCGTGATGTTCGTCGACGACCACGGCCGCTTTGTCGCGCCCGACCTCGTGATAGCCCTGATGGCCTATTATTTCTGCGACGAGAGGGGAGCGAAGGAGCCCCGCGTCCTGCAGGAAATCCGCAGTTCCAAGTCGGTAGGGGAGTTCCTCTCGAAATACGGCGCCGAAGTCCACACCTGGCGTGTAGGCAGGGCCTTCGCAGCTCCCAAGCTTCGCGAAATAGACGGCCTCTGGGGCGGAGAACTTGCCGGACACTATTATTTCAAGGATTTCTTCTACTCCGACAGCGGAATGCTCGCCTCCATCATAGTGCTGCGCATAGTCGCCGCCCTGAAGGCGAAGGGCCTCACCCTTTCCGGCGAGATTGACAAGATTTCGCGTTACCGCAACTCCGGCGAAATCAATTTCCGTGTTGAAGACAAGAAGGGTGCGATGGATGCCGTCCGCGATTACTTCACCGCTCAGGCAAAGCCCGAGGCGATGATGGATTTCGACGGCTACCGTCTCGAGTATCCCGACTGGTGGTTCAACATAAGGCCCTCGAACACCGAGCCTTACCTCCGCTTCATCTGCGAGGCGTCTTCCGACTCTCTCCTTGCCGAGAAAACTGCGATAGTTACTGAAATAATCGAAAAGCGATTCGGAGGAGTAAGGGCCTGATGAAGAAGGGGATAATTGCTTTCATACTCGCGCTGGCCGGTGTTTTGCCCGCCAGCGCGCAGAAGGATTCCCTCCTTTTCTTCGTTAAAGGAACGGGGGCGCCCATCGACACTCTCGACGTAGGCGACGGCCGCGTGCGCATAGTTCTCAACGACGACAACACCTGGTTCTTCATCAAGAATTTCGACGTTCTCGCCCAGGACAGCCTTTTCATCAATGCCTGGAAAGAGAAGGTGGTGAACCCCTACGACTCTCCGGCCGACAGCCTCCCTTACAGAACCACGCTGTTCCTTGTAGATTCCGTCAGCCGCTTCGTCTGCCCGCACCAGGGCAAGGTGTTTTCGAAGTTCGGCACCCGCCGCGGACGCAGGCACACGGGCTGTGACATCCCTTATCCTACCGGCACTCCGGTCCACTGCGCCTTCGACGGCAGGGTGAGGCTTGCAGAGCGCCACAAGGGCTACGGCAATATGGTCATCGTGCGCCACGAGAACGGTCTGGAGACCTTCTACGCCCACCTGTCCCGCATTGACGTGAAGCCCGGTGACTGGCTTAAGGCAGGCGACCTCGTGGGCCTCGGAGGCTCCACCGGCCGCTCCACCGGCCCCCACCTGCATTTCGAGACCCGCTACAAGGGCAATGCCTTCGACCCCGAATGGATAGTGGATTTCGAGAACGGGCGCCTGAGGAAGAACGTTTTCGTGCTGAAGCGCAGCTACCTCTCGGTTTACAGCAAGTACGTCCCCCAGACAAGCGACGAGGAGGAAGAACTGTATATGACCGAAGAGCAGATAAAGGCCGAGGAGGAAAGAATCGCGAAGGAAAGTGCCGCAATGCGTTTCCACACGGTGAAGCAGGGCGATACGCTCTCGTCCATAGCCGCAAAGAACGGAACCACTGTGTCGCGCATCTGCAGCCTGAACGAGAACCTTACTCCCAAGACCATCCTGAAGCTGGGCCGCAAAATCAGGGTAAAATAGGCAATTTACAAAGTGAAAAAGCTCTATATCGAGACCTACGGCTGCCAGATGAACGTGGCTGACACCGAGGTCGTATTCTCAATACTTGCAAAACACGGATACGGGCGTACGGAAGAGATTTCAGAAGCCGACGTAATCCTCGTCAACACCTGCTCGGTGCGCGACAATGCCGAACAGCGCATACTCGGCCGGCTTGAACAGTTCAATTTCATACGCCGCTCCCGCGCGGGCGTGCTTGTGGGCGTGCTTGGCTGTATGGCGGAGCGCCTCAAAGACAAGCTGCTTGACAGCGGAAAGGTGGATATAGTGGCTGGCCCCGACGCCTACCGCTCCCTTCCCGCACTTCTGGAAGAGGCTTCGAAGGGGATGCCGGCCATCGACGTGAAGCTCTCGCGCAGCGAGACCTACGCCGACATAGTGCCTGCCCGCCAGGACGGCAGGGGAGTGTCGGCCTTCATATCCATTATGCGGGGCTGCAACAACGTGTGCTCATACTGCGTAGTGCCTTATACGAGGGGCGCTGAGCGCAGCCGCGACTTCAATTCAATCCTTCGCGAGGCCTCCGACTGCGCTGCTCAAGGCTATAAGGAGATAACGCTGCTCGGCCAGAACGTCGATTCCTACCGCTTCGAAGACAAGGATTTCGCGGCCCTGCTTGCGGCCGTAGCCGAATACTGCCCCGGACTTAGAATCCGCTTCGCCACTTCCAACCCCCAGGACATATCCGACGCCGTACTCGACACGATGGTGGCCCACGCCAATATCTGCCGTCACATTCACCTCCCGGTACAGTCAGGCTCTGACAGGATACTTGAAAAGATGCGCCGGCGCTACACAAGGGCCGGATACCTCGAAAGAGTAGCTGCAATACGCGGCAGGATGCCCGACTGCGTCATTACCACCGACGTCATTGCTGGCTTTTGCTCCGAAACTGAAGAAGACCACGCCGACACTCTTTCCATCTTCAGGGAGGTAGGGTTCGACGCGGCCTATATGTTCTATTATTCAGAGCGTCCGGGCACTCTTGCCGCCCGCAATTACCCCGATGACGTGCCCAAGGACGTGAAGGTGCGAAGGCTCGAAGAAATCATAGCCCTGCAGAACGGCCTCTCGCTCGAGAGCAACCGCCGCGATATTGGAAAGCGCTTCGAAGTCCTTGTCGAAGGGCCCTCGAAGCGCGATGAAACCCGGCTGTGCGGGCGTACGGCAGGCAACAAGATGTGTGTCTGGACCGATACCGTTCACAAGCCGGGCGACCTCGTGCAGGTGGAGGTGACCGGCTGTACGCAGGCCACCCTGCTCTGCACTATTTGCCCACTGCAGCCAGCGCGTTGATAACGGCTGAAGGGTAGTTGCTGCAGATGGCCTTGAGCCTGTCGGCCTCGGCCGTGTAGTAGTTTATCTGCTCTTTCGAATCCACCACGAATACGCTCAGCTTGATGCCGTATTTGGCGAATTCGTCGATGGTGCGCGAGCCTCCGCCGCGGGTCATGTACTCGTCGGAGAGATTGGCCCAGACATAACCTTTCTGGGCATATTCCTCGGCCTTGCTGTTGCTCATCCAAGCGATGGGGATACCGGCCTCGGTGGCATAACCGAAGGCGGAGCCTGTGGTCTTGCCGGTGACTCCGGCCATAACTTTGGCGTTGCCGGTGCAGATGAATTCGCACCACATCGCGGCCTTCTTCTGCTTGATGATATCGCAGGCTTTCTTCGTCGCGTTGATGGCGTACTGGGCGCGCTGGTTGGCGTCGCCGGCCTCGGTATTTGTGATATTCTTGATATCAAGCCAGAGGCGGGTGTAGTTCTGCGTCATCACTATGTCGAGGAAGTCGGAGAGCACAGGGACCTGCTCGCCGTTCGATAGAGTGCCGGCGGCCCTGATTTCAGCCACGGTGGACTCCCAGGGATACAGGCCGTTAATCTTGTCGTTCCCGTCGGCGTGCGCAACTACGACGTTGTTGTCCTTGGTCCAGTAAATGTCACACTCGGAGGCATAGCACTGAAGGCCCATGGCATAGTTGAGCGATGCAATGGAATTGTCGGGCTTCTTGCACTCCGAAGCGCCGCCCCTGTGCGCCACCACCTTGTTTGCCGTAAGCATCGACGGAGTCGGTGCCGGCGGGTCAGGCGTAGGGGTAGGCGTGGGCGTGGGGTCAGGGTTGTTCTTCCCGCAACTTGCCGCAAGCAGGGCTACAAATGAAAGTGATAGGATAAGTTTATGTTTCATAGCAATTTAAAAACATTCCGGAGCCCCGAAAGACTCCGGAATGAAATCTGAATGAACTACTCGCTGTCGGAATGTGCGACGAAGGTGGGAGTGATAACTCCGGTGCCTGCAGGGCAGAGCCATCTGGCCTCGCTCTCGGCATCGTCGTGAAGGACGTTGTTCACCGTCACGGCATCGCACAGGGTAACGGCCATATCGACTGCGCTAAGTCCTGCAACGCCGCCGCCTACGTTACCGTTTACGCCACCGTAGGTCTTGTTGTTGGTGACGGAGCTTGCGTTCGAGATATAGCCGAAAAGACCGCCAGCCATACCGCCGCCAGCTACTGCAGTGGCGTTCTGGATGAAGCCGTAGTTGGTGTTCTTGGTGTAGCTGCTGGCACTGGTGGCACCGACGTCGGTGCCGATGATGCCTCCGGCTCCGCAGTTGGGCGTGTCGGTATTCTCGTTGGCGCAGGAAATGCTTCCTTTGTTCTTGTTTCCGGTAATGGTGAAGCCGGTATAAGGAACGCCGATGATGCCGGCAGTACCTATACGGTCCACATAATCTCCAGCAGGAGACATATTGCCCATCAGGACGACGCTAGCCTGGTTGGTGTTGTCTTTGATTACGCGAGAGCCTGAATCACCTTCGCCGAAGCCGACGATGCCTCCAACGGCCTGCCAGGAGGCAACAGTCCCGTCAATAATAACGCTGACATTGCCCTTGTTGGTGGAAGTATAGACTCCGCTGGAGTTGGCTGTGCCGACGATTCCTCCTACACGGTTAACCTGACGGCGGTTGGAAGTGATTTCACCCTCGTTGGTGCTGGCTTCGACGCTGGAGGAACTTGTAAGGTGACCGACGATTCCTCCTACGTGGACGGTGGAGCCGACGGTCTTGTCGGAAGGACCCATCTCGTAGGTGACGTCGCCCTTGTTGATGCAGCTGGTAACCTCGACGTTAGAATAAGCGTATGCTACGATGCCGCCGATACGGGAAGTAGCGTTTGCCTGGTTGGTGGAAGTCCAAACGTCTCCGTAATTGATGCAGTTGGAAACGGTTCCGGAACTGAATCTGAGATGCCCGGCTATGCCGGCTACGCTCACGTTGTCACTGACTCCTCTAGTCGTTACATCTGAGCTGCGCCTGATGTCGCCGTAGTTGTAGCAGTTGGAAATCTGCGCGCTTCCTTTTGACATATTGAGGTATCCTGCGATGCCGGCTACAGTGGCGGTGTTGCGCGCCGTGGAGGTGAGGTCGGCATAGTTGGTGCACCCGCTGATGCTCAGGAAACTTTCGTTAGCAGCGGGAGCGTTGCCTACGATGCCTCCTATGAAGGCCTGCTTCGTGAAGGTGGCGGTAGGGTTTATGTCAATGGTGGCCAACTGCCCGTTCACGCAATTGAGGCATGAGCAGCCGACATAGGCACGGCCTATAATGCCGCCGACCTTGTGCTCACCGTCCATAGCGATGGTAATCGAACCGGTATTGTTGCAGTACCTGATGGAGGTGTTGTAAGCGTCGCCTACTATTCCGCCTACGCTAGTATTGTTCGTGCCGGTGGAAGAGAGGGTGATGTTGCCGTTGTTGATACAGTTGGTAAAAGAGCTGGTACCGGGTGCGGTACTGTTACCGTCAACACTGAGAATTCCTCCGACGTTTACAATTTTGGGGTGAGTTACAGTAATGTTGCCGTTGTTAACCACGTTGGTGCAGGTCACATTTCCATCGCCGTGTCCGATGATGCCGCCTATGTTTCCGTTGGCCAAGGGCTCCTCGGCCAGGTTGCTTACGTCACCGTTGTTGACGCAATTGCTTATGCTGGCATGGGCTGATGAAGGAATTACGGCCACAAGGCCTCCGATACGGCATTTTGCGGTGGACTCCTCACCCTCGATTACGGGGGCGAAGTTGGTGACGCCAACCATACTCGCTCCATCGTTCAGGCGGACTATCAGTGCGGCATAATGCCAAGTACCTGACTCTGCATCCGGATTCTCCTGGAAGATGCGGCTGGTGCTGTCATAGCTCTTGCCGTCGGACGAACCGAAGACGAGGTTGCAGAATGTACCGTAAAGGTTGTTGAAGAGGCAGGCGTTGTTGGAACGGCTGATGTCCATATTGTAAATCCTGTGGCCAAGGCCGTTGAATGTGCCCGTGAAGTCCTTCGGTACCCACACTTCGCCTTCCATGTCGATGTCGGCTCCGAGAACCACCTTCTGCTCGTCGGCGGCGACGCGCTCGGAATTCCATTCGGCGAACTCAGCACCGCTCTTGATCAGGGTGTAGGTTTCGAGCCCGGTAAGGGAACCTGCGTCAAGACCTTTTGCACGGGCGAATACTACCTGACCGGAGGCGGTTTTCACGCCAGCGGTGGTGCTTTTCAGCACTGCGATGGAGAACTTGCCTGCCGAAGAAGTGCTCGGGAGCACTGCCATATAGTAGGTCCCCTTGGGGAAGGTTCCGCTGGCGTGAGTAAGGGTAATGGAAGTCTCGGGAGCAATCAGCGTCTCGACGGCTCCGGCAGCAGTTACCTGCACGGTACCGGAGAGGTTGACTCCGTTTACGGTAACGGCGGTGACGCCGGTCTCGGTAAGGGTGATTTTCAGAAGGCCGCAAACCTGCTTGAAGGCCATATCAGCCTTGGGAGCTGCGGATGCCACTGCCACGAGGGCGGCGGGGTCGACGCAGGCGCCTGCGGCAATGGTCTGCTTCGAAGGCACGGTGACCTCGATGAGGCTGCTTTCTAGCTTGCTGGCTGCGGAATAAGGGTAAACGGCGTAGAAGGCGTCGGCGCTGCCGTCAGCCTTGCCGGTGAAGGTGGCTGTGGCTCCGGTGTTGGTGCCGGCCTTTACGCTGAAGCTGCGCTTGCCGCTTCCGTCGAATACGGCGACCTTGTCGCTGTCTTCCCAGTTGGTGTTCTGGGCGGCCGCGAAGTCGAGCGATACCTTGCTTGTCTCCTCGCCGAGAGCGGTGAAACTGACTTCTACAAGATTGTCAGACTCTTCAACGAGCTTCTCGCGGGTACAGGAAGATGCACAGACGACTGCTGCGGCAGCAATGGCAAAGAATAATGATTTCTTCATAATCCTGTCCTCCTTACCATTGAATGTCGTTGAAATTGTCGTCGAACTCCTCGATGGCGCCGGCGGCGGTGGTGTCGCTGAGAAGGAGAGGGAGCCTGCTCAGCGCTTCAATTTCTTCAGTCTGCGGACTGACGTAGAAAATTTTCATGATACCTATTATTATTTAATGATGTAATTCTTGACGCAGCGGATAGGACAGATGGCCTGGCCGTTGTCGAGGTTCACCATAGGAGCCTTGTCCTGGGCGTTGTTCACTATCATCACGTTGATACGGAAGGCCTGGTACCAGCCTGAACCCTTGTCGGCGTCGTAGATGAGGGGAACCCAGGTCTGGGCGCGGGTGCCCTGCCAGGTGAAGCCCTGAGTCATATAGCGTATGCCGAGAGGGTAGTAGTTGAAGTCGAACTCGTCGGCGCCGTCGGCAATGAGGTCCTTGGAGCCGTTGTAGTACTTCGCCTGCTTGAGCCAGCAAGCCATGTTGGGGATACCGTCGCCTGTGAAGGTCTTGTAGTTCACGTCGGCTTCGTCAATGGGATAGGAGTCGCCGGGACTCATCTTGCAGGCAGCCCAGGCAAGGTCGAGCCAGTCGGATGCGTTGGCAATGTGCCAGCCGTAAGGGCAGATGCCCTGAATCTGCATCCTGAGCATGGGGTGAGCCTCCTCGTCGGCGTTGGGATTGTTGGTGAAGGAATTGTTCTTGAGGGCTTCCGTCTCATAGGTGTAGCCGAGAACGTCGGTGAGCGTGGAGCCTCTCTGCCACGACTGGGGCAGGGGTTCGTAGCGGGCGAATCCGATACCGAAGGTAGGAGTGCCGGTCACGAGCTCGGAGAAAGCGTAGATACGTCCGTTCTCGGAAGAAACCTCGAGGGTGCCGAGTCCGCTTTCAACGGTTTCGTAAGCGGGGTTGCGCTTGGTCATATCGTCCCAGGTGGTGGGGAAGTCTGCTGCCGCATAGCCGCCGGTGGCGGTATTGACGAGGCCTACGGTCTGTCCCGAGCCGAGCTTGGGCCAGATTTCGCCGCCGTCCCAGCGGAGCCACTCGATCATCCAGGTCTTCTTGGAACCGTCGCGGGCGAGGTACTCGTGAGTCTTGTAATTGGGCACTTCGCTGTCGGGCATTGCGTTGGGAGTGGAAACCCTGTTCCAGTTCCAAAGCTTTGCGTCCATATTCACGGAAATGCTGCGGAGGCCGTCCACGTCAATCTCGGGTCCCTCTGGAAGAGGGGATGACTCGGATGCGATTTCAGCCACGGTGCCGTCCTTTGCAAGGGCGAAGCAGGGGAAGCTGAGGTCTCTTGATTCGGGATTCAGCATCACGATGTTGCCTCCTTCGGCCGCGGAGAAGTAGATGCGTCCGGAGTGGACGTTGCCTTCTCCCTTGTTGAGTTTGATTGACTGCTCCACGGGAGTGCCTCCGAGCACGGATGCGCCGTAGATGAAGTAGAGGTCGTCGGCAGCGAGCTGCACTACCTTGACGGTGGCGGTTGCCTTGCTGGTGGCGTCGCTGCCCACGGTGATGACGAACTCGGCGATGCGGCCTGCGAGCTTGTCGCTCCACTTGGTGGCGGTGACGTTCACGGAACCTACGCCCGCGCTGTCCCAGCTGAGCCAGTCGGCATCGGAAGAGTAGGAAGCTTCGTCCATGTTGGTGGTGTACTCGATGGTGGAAGCGCCGCCGGCGGCGATGAACTCGATTCCGTTCTTGGCAATGTCCTTGGAGGCGATTTCAATGGTGGCGTCGGCCTTCTCGCCGAGCTGGGCGAATTCGAAGGGGAACGCGGTGCCGTCGGGCAGGACGATGTTCACTTTGAAGCTCCTGCGGTAGCCGGGGTTGGGATTCACCTTGAGCGCAATGCCCTTGTTAATCACCTCGTGCTCCACGTCGCGGTAGCTTTCCTTGTATGTGGTCTTGATTTCGGTCTCGCCGAGCGTTACCCAGGCGGGAGCGCCTACGAGCTCAGCATGCCAGTTGGCGTTGCTCACGGCCGGACCGTTGTTCACGATGACGGCGGCAGTAAACACTGCGTCTCCGTCGGGCGTGTTGCCTTCAGCAGTGAAGGTGAGCGGCGCAGGAAAGAGAGTTACCCTCGAGGCCGTATCCTCCACGTATGCCTCCTTCTCGGTGCAGGCGACCGCCAGCACTAACAGGGGAGTGAAGAGCAAATATTTGAGGATGTTCTTTTTCATATCGACTCTGTTTTATTAGCTCCAGCCTTCGGTCTGGCGGAGTTTGTTGTTCTTGTTAATCGAGCTCTGGCTGATAGGCCACAGGAGGATGTTGGGATTGTTGGCCTTTTTGGCTTCGAGTTCGGGATTGTATTCCCAAATCCTGTCGAGCCTGATGAGAGCCCACCAGATGACACCCTCTGCGGGGAACTCAAGGAAGTACTCGTTGGTAAGGGCGTCGAGCACGGCCTCGCGGGAGGTGTCCTTATAGAAGGTATCCACGCCGTAGGCGCGCTTCGCGATGATGTTCAGCGACTGGAGCGCGGCCACGTAGTCTTTCTGGTAGAACTTGAGCTCGGCGTGCATCATCACGGCCTGGGCGTAGCGGTAGTAGAGAAGGTCGCAGTCGAACACCGTGGGGTTCACCGACATGTCGCCGAGGAACTTGTTGGGCCAGGTGAGGATACGTCCGTCGCCCTCGCCGTAGGCGCCGTAACCGAGGTTGGTATCGACGCGCTTGTCGCCGTTGGCGGTCTTGCTGTGGAGAAGGATGTCGACGAAGTTCTGCGAGTAGCTCCACCACTGGGTGGCGTAGATGGGGACGGGCTTCTGCTGGAACTGGGCGGCCACGTTGGCGCCGGCCATGTAGAAGTACCAGTAATAGCCGCCGGTGAGCTTCTCAGTCTGATTGTTGTTCAGGGCGAAGACGACCTCGGCGTTCTTCTTGTTGTCGCGGCTGAACACCTGCGAGTAGTCGGCAAGAAGCTTGGAAGACGAGATGCCGATGGCGTCGAGGGCTTCCTCGGCCATCGTCAGGAACTCGTTGCCGCCGCCCTGGGTGGTGTACATCCAAAGGGCGTATTCGGCCTTCAGCATATTGACTGCGTCGCGGGTGGCGAAGTACTTCTCGTTGCCGAGGAAGTCGCCGTTCTCGACGGCCGTGTCGATGTCAGCCTTGATCTGGGCGTAAACCTCCGCCTTGGGAGCGCGGACGGGATAGGTCTCGGGCTGGGTGGTGGATTCTACGGGAAGCAGGTTGAGAGGCACGTCGCCCCAGAGCCTGACGGCCCAGAAGTAGCAGTATGCGCGGGCGAAAGCGGCCTGGCCGATAGCCTTCTTGCGGGCGTTGTCGGACATGGTCACGAGGGGAGCGTATTTCAGCACCGAGTTGGCCTGGTCGATGGCGGTGTAGAGGGCGCTCCAACCGCAGGATGCGACGGCGCCGGTCATCTCGCTCTGGCGCACGGCAATCATGTCGTTGTCCTGCACCCTGTTCTCGAGAGAGGGTCCCCACATATAATTGCCTACGCGGGCCTCACCCCAGTAGAACACGTTGATTTTGTCCTGCACGAAGTTCGAGCGCATACGGTAGAAAATACCGTTGGTGGAAGTGATGACGTCGTTCTCGTCCTGCCACATATTGCTGGCCGACAGTTTGTTGTCCTGCATTATGTCGAGTGCGTTGCAGGACGCCAGAAGCGTACAGGCCGCGAGAGCCGCCGTAAAAATTGATATAATGTTCTTCATATTCGACGGATTTTAGAAAGTAAGCCTGACGTTGAACAGTATCTTGCGTGCCGGAGGAGCGAAGCTTCCGTTGCTGTTACTGTTGTTCACGAATTCGTACTGGTCTGCATTGGAATCGGTGGAAATACCCGACTCGGGGCTGACGGTGCCGGTGACTCCGGTGAAATAATAGAGAGTGTTACCGGTTACGCCGACGGTGAGTTTCTTCACGCCGATGCCCTTGAGCCATTTCTCGGGAAGGTCATAGAAGAGCGAAACGTCGCGCAGACACAGGTAGTCGGCCCTTTCGACGTTGAAGTCGGACGCACGCGAGAAGTTGCGGTTGCCGAAGTCGGCGTCGTTGGGGAAGAACCTGGCGTACTTGGCGTTGGTGTCGCCGGGGTACTGCCAGCAGTCGTACACGTAATGGCTCACGTTGGAGTTGGAGTTGCCGAGAGTGTTCTGTATGAAGCGGGTCTTCATGTAGTTGTAGATGGAGTGGCCGAGAGCGTAATCGAAATAGATGTTGAAGCTCAGCCTCTTGTAGCGGAAGGTATTGTTGATGCCACCGGTGGAGTGGGGAACGACGTTACCGAGGAGGAACTGGTCTTCACCGTTGATCTGCTCGCTTCCGTCGGGGCGCTTTGCGGAGCCGGGCCTGTTCTTCCATTCGTAGTCGCCCACTGCCTTGCGGCCCTGGATGGACTGTCCGTCGGAAGGAAGGTAGCCGTGCGACTCGGAGTCGTAAAGGGCGGCGGCGGCTTCGGCCTCGGTCTGGATGATGTGGTCTATCTTGTAGCCGTAGATGCGGCCCAGGGGCTCGCCCACGGCGATTCCGCCGAAGCGGTAGCCGGTTTCGCTCATCGTCTTTCCGCCGATGCGGTATGCGGTGCGGCCTGTCTTGTTGCCGTAAACGTCAACCTCTTCGTAGGCGTATTCCTCGGGTAGCGAGAGCACCTTGTTCTTTGCGAACGAATAGGTAATGTCGGTGGTCCAGGAAATGTCGCGGGTCTGGATGTTGGCTGTGTGGAGCTCTACTTCGAATCCGTAGAAACGGGCGCTTCCCACGTTTGCTTTGGCGGAACCGAAGGTGCCGGTGTCGGGCAGGGTGATGGAGAAGAGCATGTCGGAGGTAGTCTTGTCGTAGTAGTCGAAGACGAAGCGGATGCGGTCTTTGAACATGCTGAAGTCGAAGCCGAGGTCGAGCTGAGCCGTCTTCTCCCAGCGGAGAGAGGAGTTCAGCATCGTTGAGGGCAGGGTGGTGGAGTAACCGGAGTACGAGTTGGCCGTGCTGTAGGCACCGTAGGTATCCCACAGGCCGATGCCGTTGTTACCGGTAAGACCGTAGGAGGCGCGTACCTTGAAGAGGTTCACGACTGCGGGGTCAACCTTCCAGAAGGGCTCCTCGTTGATAATCCAGGCAACGGAACCTGTAGGGAACCAGCCCCAGCGGTTGCCGGCCGCGAACTTCGAGGAACCGTCGGCGCGGAGGGTGGCGGAGAGGATGTAGCGGTCGAGGATGCTGTAGTTGATACGGCCGAAGCCCGACATCATGGCCTGCTCGGTGTCTTCGTTCGATGCGGTGTAATCGGTGGCCGAGTCGAGGATGGGCACCTTGTCGGAAGAAGAACCGGTACCTACTGCGTTGAGATACCAGTAGCGCCAGTGGGTGTATTCGAAACCGCCGGTGGCGTTGATGCTGTGGACGCCGAACTTCTTGTTGAAGTTGAGATAGGCGGTCACGTGGTCGCGAAGGGTCTCGGTCCTGGTCTCGGTGGTGGAACGGGTTGCGGAAATGTAGTTGCGAGTGCCGTTGACCTCACCGTAGGCGTAGTAGCTTCCGCGGTAGTTGGAATCGAACACCGCATACTGCAGGGTGGCGGTAAGGGCGTCGGTGATTTTCCAATTGAGGTTGAGATTGGCGGAAACGTTGTTGGTAGCCATCTCGCGGTCATAGAAGGCCTCGTAGAACGAAGCTATCTGCTGGTTGACGTTGGTACCGCCGGTAATCCAGTGGCCCTCGTCGTCGAAGTTGCGGTGGGTGGGAGCCTCCATCAGGCCTCGGCCTATCGCGTTGAAGTAGTTGCCCGTGAGGGGGTTCTTGATAGCGCGTGAGAAGTCGAAGGTAGTGGATGCGCTGAGCCTCTTGGTGATGTTGAAGCTGGTGTTGCCGTGCATCGTGAAGAGCCTGTACTTGCTCATCGCCACGATACCGTCGTCGCCCATATAGCTGGCGGAAGCGGCGTACTTGATGGCGTCGCTGCCTCCGTTGATGCCGATGTACTCCTTGTGCCAGAGAGCGTTGCGGAACCAGTCCTTCTCGGTGTCGTAATCGGTGAAGATGAGGGTCTTCTCAGGATTGAGGGGGTCGGGCATCGACTGGTAGCCGGCCGGAATCTCCTCGCCGTCCTGCAGGTACCTCGTGGTGAACATCGAGGTGGAGAGGACGTTGCCCGTACCTGCAGCGTTGGCTCCGTTAAGGATGGTGGCGGAGTTGGGTCCCAGGGGGAGGGCCTGCCTTACGAGGGTGAGGAACTCGCGGGCGTTCAGCAGATCCCAGCTGCGGGAAGGCTGAGACATACCCACCTGAGCGTCGAAGGTGATTTCGGGACCCTTGGAGGCCGAACCCTTCTTGGTGGTGACGAGGATGATACCGTTGGATGCGCGGGAACCGTAAATACCTGCGGAGGCTGCGTCCTTGAGGACTTCCATCGACTCTATGTCGTTGGGGTTGATGTCGGTCATCGAACGCTGGATACCGTCAACGATGACGAGGGGGTCGTTGCTCATGTTGATGGACGAACCGCCTCGGATGAGGAAGCGGGGAGCCTCGCCGGGAAGGGTGTTGGACGAAGCGATACGCACGCCGGTAACCTTACCCTTGAGAGCGTCGCCCACGGTTGCAACGGGAGCGTCGAAGAGGGAGTTTCCGTCAACCTTGGCGATGGAGGTGGTAAGGGTGCGGCGCGACTGGGTGCCGTATCCCACCACGACCACGTCGTCGAGC
>JAFSVP010000072.1 GCA_017444905.1 Bacteroidales bacterium | reverse complement strand
CTTCCTTCACTAATAAGCGCCCGCACTAAGCTGGTATGCGTCCCGCACGTTTCAAACGTTCTCGGTCTTGTCAATCCTGTAAAGGAAATAGCGGCCGTGTGCCACCGCTCCGGCTGCCTGCTGCTCGTAGACGGGGCGCAGGGAATAGTTCACTGCGAGGTTGACGTACAGGCTCTGGGCTGCGATTTCTACGCATTTTCGGGGCACAAGATGTATTGCGCCACGGGGACGGGAGTGCTCTGGGCCCGAAAGGAGCTGCTGGACAAGATGGAACCCATGTTCGGAGGCGGAGAGATGATAGATACCGTAAGCTGGGAATCAACCACTTACGCCCCTGCTCCCAGGAAGTTCGAGGCCGGGACCCAGGACATATCATCGGTGCCGTGCTTCAGGGAGGCAATCGAAGTGAGACGGGAGCTGAAGGAAGACCCGAGGGTATTCAGCCTGGTGTATGAGTTCCTTCGTTCAGAGCCGGGAATCAGGCTTTTCGGCATCCCCGACGGGGCGAATCCCAAGGTTCCGCTGTTCTCGTTCTGCGTCGAAGGAGCCCATCACGAAGACCTGGCCCTGATTCTTGACAAAATGGGCATCGCCGTCCGTTCCGGGCAGATGTGTGCTGAGCCGCTTATGAACAGGTTCGGCGTTACCGGTATGCTCAGGGCCTCGTTTGCCCCCTACAATAGCGTAGAGGATGCGGAATATTTCGTAACTTCGCTGCGCAAAGCCATAAGGATGCTGAAATGACGATAAAAGAAAGGCAGGAGCAGATTATCGAAGACTTTTCCGTCTTCGGAGAATGGCTCGACAAATATGAATACATAATCGAGCTCGGCAAGTCGCTGCCCGGGCTGGACGACAGCAAAAAAACTGAAGACAAGCTGATAAAGGGTTGTCAGTCAAGAGTCTGGCTTGACTGTCACATGGAAGACGGAAAGCTCTGGTTCGATGCCGACAGCGATGCCCTCATTACCCGAGGCATTATCGCCCTGCTTACAGGAGTATATTCGGGAGCCACTCCGCAGGAGATTCTTGACGACGATTTCTCTTTTCTTGATGTCCTGGGTCTCAAGGAGAATCTTTCACCTACCCGCTCGGGCGGCCTGGCGGCGATGATAGCGACCATTAAGCGCAAAGCCATCGAAAGCAAGTTTTGAAATGAAAAGCGAAGAAGTACTCACTCCGGAAGACGTGAAGAGTCTTGCGCCTCTGTACGACGACGTAATCCTTGCGCTCAAGCAGGTTTACGACCCGGAAATCCCTGTCAACATATACGACCTGGGCCTGATTTACGAACTGGTTATCAACAAGGAGCACAAAGTGTTCATTAAGATGACCTTCACCGCGCCCAACTGCCCCATGGCCGACGAAGTCCTTGCAGAAGTCCGCTACAACGTGGAGAACACGCCCGGCGTAACTGGCTGCGAAATCGAGCTTGTCTTCGACCCCGTTTGGGACAGGAGCATGCTCTCCGACGAGGCCAGGGTGGCGCTCGGCTGGGACCCTGAATTCTGAAACGATGCGCGAGCTCTATCTTCTTCTGGGGAGCAACCTCGGCGACAGGCGCTCGTATATTGACGAGGCCCTTGCGGCCCTGGAAAAGGTTTTCGGCGCGCCCCGGCGCAGCTCTCCCATAATCGAGACCGAAGCCTGCGGCTTTGAAGGTCCTGCGTTCCTTAATATGGTAACGGTCTATGAATCAGCGATGAAGCCGGAAGATGCGCTCGCTGCGTGCAAAAGCATTGAAAGGTCGATGGGGCGGACGGACGCTCCCGAGTTCGCGCCCGACGGCAGCCGCATCTATCACGACAGGACTATCGACATAGACATACTGCTGTACGGAGATATAGAGATGGATACGCCGCTGCTCAAGATTCCGCATCCGCAGGTCCTGGGCCGGCCCTTCGTCAGTCTGCTGCTGGACGCCGTCAGGCCTTGACCTGGACGCTATAGCCGACGCCCGCCTTCTGCAGGTCGACGAACAGGTCTCCGGATATGGCCACGGCGTATTTCTTTGAGCGGAAATCGATTTTGTATCACGTCTGCCTGTCGGAAAGGCTGACGATGACGGGGATTTTGCCTCCGTTTCCCTTGAGCGCCTTTACAAGACCCTTCCTGAAAGCGGAGTCGAGCGACGCGGAATCCACCTCAAGCGTGACGCTTTCAACATATTCATCGGCCAGATTGCCAAGCAGCTTGATAGTCTTGATTCGGAACCCATAGGGAGCTATCTTTCCCTGATTCTTTTCCTCCTGCTTAAGGCTATAGCGCTCGGCTATTTCACCCTGTATATAAAGGTATTCGTTCTTCTTGACGTACTGGAGCCAGTTCTCGTAGTCCTTGCCGAAGAGGGCTATCTCGTAGTGGCCGCTGTAGTCTTCAATCGTCATCTTGGCCCCGGGCTTGCCGCTGCGGGTGGTAATCTTTGACTCTTCGGTAACTATTCCGGCTATGCTGCAGTTCTCTTTGCGGCGGTCTTTCTCGCATTCCTGGATTTTGTCCTGGAGCAGGCCCAGCGGAGTGTTCGTAAAGTGCTCCATTTCAAAGGAATACTTGTCCAGCGGGTGGGCGCTCAGATACATTCCCACATATTCCTTTTCCTGCTGGAGGAAGGCAAGGGTATTCTCCTCTTCGGGGGCCTCGGGCAGGGCCGGCCTGTTGGGCTTCATCTCTTCGACCTCTCCGAAGATGGAGAGGCTGTTGTCCATCCTGTCGTTCTTGAAGAGCTCCATATAGCGGGTGAGCTCGTCGATGAAGCGCTCTCCGCTTTCTCCGGGAAGGAAAAGCTGCGAGCGTTTCTTTACGAAAGAATCGAAACCGCCGGAGAGAGCCAGGATTTCCACCGATTTGGGCGTTATCACCACGCTCCTGGGGTTTTGGGCGCTGCGGGCGGCCATCCTTTCGGCAAAGTCGTATATGTCGCTGAAAAGCCCGTTTTCGGCCCTTTCTGCGAGGATGGCCTCCATTACATTGGTGCCGAAGCTCTTGAGACCGCCCAGACCGAAGCGTATGTTGCCGTCTTTGTTGACGGTGAACTTGGCTTCGGATTCGTTGACGTCGGGGCTCAGGACCTTTATGTCGTGAAGCTTGCAATCTGCCATTATCTTCTTGATTTCCGTCATATTTGACAGATTGCAGGAGAGGTTGGCCGCCAGGAAGTCGGCCGTGTGGTGGCATTTCAGCCAGGCTGTCTGGTAGCTCACCCAGGCATAGCAGGTAGCGTGCGATTTGTTGAAGGCGTAGGCGGCGAATTTCTCCCAGTCTTTCCAGATTTTGTCGAGAATCTTCGGTTCGTGGCCGCGCTCCTGGCCCTGGGACATGAACTTGCTCTTCAGCTTCATCATCTCCTCCAACTTCTTCTTGCCCATGGCCTTGCGGAGCTTGTCTGCCTCGCCCTTGGTGAAGCCGGCAAGCTCACGGCTGAGCTGCATCACCTGCTCCTGATATACGGTAATACCGTAAGTCTCGGAGAGATACGATTCCATCTCGGGGAGGTCGTACTCAATTTTCTGAAGGCCCTGCTTGCGAGCTACGAAGTCGGGGATATAGTCCATCGGGCCCGGCCTGTAGAGCGCGTTCATAGCTATGAGGTCCTCGAAACGCTGGGGCCGCAGCTGCTGGAGCCACTTTTTCATGCCCTCCGATTCGAACTGGAACACCACGGTGGTGTCGCCGCGGCCGTAGAGCTCGAGAGTTTTCCTGTCGTCTATCGGGATGGCTTCTATGTCGATGTCGAGGCCCTTGCGCTGCTTTATGTTGTGCAGGGTCTCGTGAATGATGGACAGGGTGATGAGGCCGAGGAAGTCCATCTTCAGCATGCCCACGTCCTCGATATAGTGACCGTCGTACTGCGAGGTCCAGACGTCCTTGCCGGTCTCCTTGTCCTTTGACAGGCAGATGGGTATGTAATCGGTAAGATTCCCCCTGCCGATGATGGTGGCGCAGGCGTGCACTCCCACCTGCCGTACGCACCCTTCCAGCTTCCGGGCGTACTGGAGGACCTCCTTCACGAGCTCGCTGCCGTTCTCGAGTTCGTTCTTTATGTCAGGTACCAGGCGGAAGCAGTTGTCAAGGGTAATCTTGGCGTTTTCCTCAACGAGGCCCTTCTGCAAGTGCAGAGTCTGCTTCACTCCGTCGATCTCCTGCACCTCGTCGAAGGGCTTGAACCCGGGCAGAAGCTCGTCGAATTCGGGATTATAGGGAAGTTTTTTCTCGATTTTCTCGGTGAGGCGGTCGGGAATCATCTTCGTGAGCCTGTTGGACTCTTCGATGCTGAGGTCGCTGATGCGGGCGACGTCCTTTATGGCGCTTTTGGCCGCCATAGTGCCGAAGGTGATTACACGCGACACGTGATCCTCGCCGTAGGTGCGCTCGACGTATTCGTGGGCGTCGAGCAGATTCTCGAAATCGACGTCGATATCCGGCATCGAAATACGGTCGGGGTTGAGGAACCTCTCGAACAGCAGATTATATTTCAGGGGGTCCAGATTGGTGATACCCAGGCAGTAAGCTACCACCGAGCCGGCCGCGGAGCCACGCCCCGGGCCTACCATATAACCGTTCTTCCTCGAGGCTGCGATGTAATCCTGGACAATCAGGAAATAGTCCGGGAAGCCCATCTTGCAGATGGTGCGCAGCTCGAAGTCGATGCGGCTCTGCTGCTCTTCATCAAGCGTTTTGCCGTAGCGCGCGTGCGCTCCCTTGTAGGTAAGCTCGCAGAGGTAGGCAACGGAGCGGCAGAATTCGTCGCCACGGTATTTGCGGGTTTCGGAGCCGTCTTTCTTCTTGATGACGCTGTAGCGTCCTTCGTCGATAATGCTCTTGTACTGCTCAAGCTTGGAGTCGATTACCGAAAGGAAGGCTGAGTCTATCTCGAATTTGGGCAGTACGTGCGGGCGGTCTATCGAGTAGGACTCGATTTTCGAGGCTACCTCCAGTGTGTTGGCCAGCACTTCCGGATGCTCCGGGAAGAGGGCCGCCATCTCCTCCTCGCTCTTGAGGTACTCCTGCTGTGTGTAGCGAAGGCGGTCGGGGTCGGCTACCCGGGCGTTGGTGGTAAGGCAAATCAGTCTGTCGTGCACCGGCCCGTCTTCTTTGCGGATGAAGTGTACGTCGTTGCTGGCCACCACTTTGACTCCCATCTCCCCGGCAAGGGGGAAGATGGCTTCGCTGGCCGCCTTCTGCAGGCGGTAAACGGTGAGGAGCTTGTCCTGCGCCTCGGCAGGCAGCCCTTCAACCTCCGTCTTGTGGAGCATCACCTCAAGATAGTAGTCGTCGCCGAAGACGCTTTTGTGCCATTCTATGGCCTTTCTGGCCGCGTCAAGGTCGCCCGAGTTGATGCAGCGGGATATTTCACCGGCAAGGCAGGCCGAACAGCAGATGAGGTCTTCGTGATACTTTTCGATAATCTCGTGGGTTACGCGGGGCTTGTAGTACATACCCTCTATGAACCCTTCTGAAACTATCTTCATCAGGTTGCGGTAGCCGTTGTAGTTCTTGGCGAGCAGTATGAGGTGGTAGTACTGCCTGTGTTCCGCATCCTTCAGACGGTGGTCGTAATGCTTTGTCACGTACACCTCGCAGCCGATGATGGGTTTGACCACCGGCATACCGTCCGCACCCAGGTTCTTCCTGCCCCAGGCCACGTTCATGAACTCCTTGACACCGTACATGTTGCCGTGATCGGTGATGGCAAGCGCAGGCATCGAGAGCTCACGCGCCCTTTCGAACAGTTTAGAAATGTCGGAAAGGCCGTCGAGGATGGAATACTGGGTATGGACGTGGAGGTGTACGAAAGACATCGCGATTACTTGGAGAGTTTGAAACCGAGCTGGAGATCTTTGACGTTGGCGACGGCGGACTTGAGGGCGGTCACGCTGGCGCTGTTGCTGACCTTGCTCACGACCTCTACGACCTTCTGGACGAAGGTTAGGAACTTCTGCGAGTCAAAAAGGATTTCGCAGCCGTTGCTGGTAGCCTTCACAGTACCTACGAGCTTGAGGGTGAAGAGCTTGGCAATGTTGATGGTGAGCTTGGTGCCCTCCTTGGTCCAGGTGCCGGGGATGGAAATCTTTCCGGAAACGAGGGTGAAGGAACCGTCTTCGGCGAAGGTGAGGGTGGCGGCTCCGGCCTTGATGCCTACCTTGGCGAGCACGATGTCGCACTTGGATTCGATGGCGGAGGTGCCTGCATTGGCAGCGAGCGTCCCGAGGACGTTGTCGGAAGAAGTGCCGACGGCTACGCCCTGATACTTCCAGGTACCCTTGATGTCGAAGGTCGAGGAAGTGGTTCCGGCGACGATGTCACCTACCTGCTCGGTAGCGACTTTGAGGAATGAATCAAGCCAGCTCTGTGCGTTGGCTGCGCTTGCTCCTGCAAGGAGCGCGGCGATAAGGATAATCTTTTTCATTTTGATTATAAATTGGTTTGCTGTATCCAGTCGGGGGCCGAAACCGGGTGCTCGAGGCCGTCGGGAGTGACCAGGACGGCGCCGGCATCGGGTTGGGCGAGGTGACCTATAATATCGAAGGCCTGGAAATCGTGCCTGAATTTCTCATACTGGGCGATGGGGACGGCCAGCAGTACGCGGCAGTCGTCGCCGCCGTTCATCGCCGCTGAAACGGGGTCTATGTCAAGCTCCTTGCCGACGGCGAAGCTGTTGCCTTCGAAAGGGATGCGGTCGGCATAGACCTTGGCGCCGAGGCCCGTGTCGCGCTGCAGCCGCAGCATTGCGTCGGCAAGGCCGCGGTCGACGAAGCAGGAGGCCGACGGCGTAATGCCGGAATCTTTCAAAAGCTTGGGAAGACCAGCGGGGAGTTCCGGCTTGAGGTATGCCGCGACAAGCATACGGTTGCTTTCCAGGGCAGAGCCCTTGCCCGATGCAGGAGCCTTGCCGGCTTCGAAATCGCTTTTGCCCTTTTCAAGGAGGCGCAGGCCGAGGTAAGCGGCGCCGAGGGCTCCGGATATGCACAGGAGGTCCTTGCTGGCGGACTTCGGGGCATTTCGGCTTACTGACGCAGGGCATCTGCCGTCGGCTGCAACCGATATGGCGAGCCCGTTGCGGGAAGGCTGGAGGTCGAGAGAGAGACTCTTGTAACCGAATTCTTCGGCTGCGGCTATCACGCCCTGCCAGAGCTCCCGTACGCGGGCGAAATCGAGCTTGGCGGAGATGCCCAGCTTCAGTTCCAGGCTTTCAGGGGTGGCCGACGAGGCGAACAACTCTCCGGTCACGTACACTACGCTCTTGTAACCCAGATGCTTAAGCGGGAAGTAAACGAGGTCGAAGTCGATGCCTTCCAGCAAAAGACGGGAAGCGTGAATGATACGGTCGTGGGAAGACGCGGTGAAGCCCTTCTGCCCGAAAGGTTTGAACTTGCAGTCTTCGTATAGCTGGCGTATGGCGCCTATGCGCCCGAGTTGAATGAAATCTTGCATCGCTTTACAAAAGTAATAAAACGGATTGATAAAAAAAACGGCAAAAACGCCGGAAGGCGTGAACCTTCCGGCGTTTTTTATCAGTCGAAGTTCTGTTACTTCTTCTTGGCAGCCGCCTTCTTCAAGGCCCTGCGGGTGCTGTCGTACATAATCGGGGTACCGATCATGATGGAAGCGTAGGTTCCAACGAGCACACCGAGGCAGAGAGCTACCGACAGACCCCTGATGCTCTCACCGCCGAAGATTGCGATTGCAAGCATAGGAAGGAGGGTCGAAACGGAGGTGTTGACCGTACGGGTGAGGGTCTGGTTGAGCGACTTGTTCACCATATCCTTGAAGTCGTCGTTGGGATGCAGGCCGAGATTCTCGCGGATACGGTCGAATATGACCACGTTGTCGTTGATGGCGTATCCGATGATGGTCAGGATGGCCGCTATGAAGGTCTGGTCGACGTCGAGGTTGAACGGAAGGATGCCGCTGAACAGCGAGAAGAAGCCGATCAGGATGATGGCGGTGTGGGCGAGCGACACTACGCCGCCGAGACCCCAGCTCCAGCCCTTGAACCTCCAGGCAATGTAGGCGAAGATAATCAGCAGGGCGAGCAGCACCGAGATGACTGCGGAGCGCTTGATGTCGCTTGCGATGGATGCGCCCACCTTGTCGGACGAGATGATACCGTTCGGGTTGTTGGCGGTATCCTTGAAGTCGTCGATGGAGACGCTGCCTGCATAGAAGCCCTTGAGGGCGTCGAAGAGCATGGCCTCGATTTCGTTGTCAACCTCGGAAGAATCGTCCTTTACCTTGTAGGAGGTGGTGATTTTCATCTGCGACTCGCCGCCGAACTGCTTGACCTCCACGGAGGATTCGGGGTCGGCCACGTTGAAGGTGTTGCTTACGGCCTCGCGCACTTCCTCGGCGGTGACGCTGCGGTCGAAACGCACCACGTAGGTACGGCCGCCGGTGAAATCAACACCGTAGGTGAATCCCTTGAAGCCGATGGAACAGATGGCCACGGCGATGAGGACGCCGGAGATGATGTAAGACCACTTGCGTCCTGCGATGAAGTCGATCTTCGTGTTCTTGAGGAAGTTCTTGGTGAAGTTGCTCTCGAAGCTCATGCTCTTGCCGCGGTTGACACGGTCGTCGAAGATGAGGCGGGTGATGAAGATCGAGGTAAGGATGGAGGTGACGATACCGATGATGAGGGTGGTGGCGAAGCCCTTGATGGGGCCGCTACCGAAGAAGAACAGCACGAAACCGGTGAGGAGGGTGGTCACCTGGCCGTCGATGATGGCGGAGTAGGCGTTGCTGTATCCGTCATGAATCGCCTTGCCGAGGCCCTTGCCGGCCTTGAGCTCTTCCTTGATGCGCTCGTAGATAATCACGTTCGCATCCACCGCCATACCCAGAGTCAGGACGAGACCTGCGATACCGGGCAGAGTCAGCACGGCGCCGAACGAGGCGAGGGTGCCGAAGAGAAGCAGGACATTGGTGATGAGGGCCACGTCGGCCACCAGACCGGCTCCCCTGTAGAACAGAATCATATAGAGGAGAACCAGTACGAAGGCGATGATGAAGGAAATCAGACCGGAGCGGATGGACTCTGCACCGAGGGAAGGACCTACGACCTGCTCCTGCACGATGGTGGCGGGGGCGGGCAGCTTACCGGACTTCAGGACGTTGGTAAGGTCGGTGGCTTCCTCCATTGTGAAGTTGCCGCTGATTTCGGAAGAACCTCCGGTAATCTCGCCGTTGACGGTGGGATACGAATAGACGGTGCCGTCGAGGACGATGGCTATCTGCTTGCCGATGTTCTCCTTGGTGAGGCGGGCCCAGATGTTGGCTCCCTCGGCGTTCATGGTCATCGAAACGGTGGGGCTGCCTCCGCGGCGATCGTTGGTGGTGACGCGGGCGTCGGTCACGACTTCGCCGTCGAGGGGAGCCTTGCCGTCGCGGTTGGAGGCCTTGATGGCGATGAGCTCATAGTAGTTGTCGGCGAAGGAAGCGGGCTTGACGCTCCACATCGGACGGAATTCCGCAGGAAAGAGCTCGGCGACTTCGGGAGTCGCGAGGAGCTTGTTGACGGCTGCGGTGTCGGCTGCCGCCGCGAAACCTATGCAGGCGTTGCCGCGGTAGTTGGAGGGCTGGAGAACCGCGAAGAGGGGGTTGGCCTTGCGGACGGCCTCCATATCGGCGTCGGACTCTGCCTGGGCCTCCATTTCCTCGGCCACGAGGTCGGGCTCGGCTGCGGGCTCTTCGGCGGGAGCCTCAGCTGCGGGCTCCTCGGCTGCGTTCAGCTTGGCGAGCAGGGAGTTGGCCTCCATAAGGTAGGGAGTAATCTCGGCTGCGTCGAAAGTTGTCCAGAACTCCAGCGAAGCGGTTCCCTGGAGGAGCTTGCGCACACGCTCGGGCTCCTTCACGCCGGGGAGCTCCACGAGGATACGGCCGGAATTGCCGATTTTCTGGATGGAGGGCTGGGTGACGCCGAAGCGGTCGATACGGTTGCGGAGGACGTTGAAAGAGTTGGAAATGGCGCTTTCAGCCTCGGCGCGGATGACGCTGAGAACCTCCTCGTCAGTGGATTCGGGCTTGATGCGGTCGCGCATGTCGTAGGTGCCGAACACCTGCGAGAGCCTGCGCCCGCCGGAAGTCTCCTTCCAGGCATCTGCGAAAAGGGTGATGAAATCGGCCTGTGCGCCCGTGCTGCGCTGCTTTGCGAGCTCCAGGGCCTTGAGGAATTCGGGAGTGCGGTTGCCGCCCGAAAGAGCCTTCACGAGGTCTTCGAGCTGCACCTGCAGCATCACGTTCATACCTCCCTTGAGGTCCAGACCGAGATTGATTTCCTTGGCTTTGACATCCTTGAAGGTGTAGCCGAAATAGACTTTCTCCGTGGAAAGAGAATCGACGTACCTTTTTTCTTCGTTCTTCCTGAGGTTGTCCAGGACGAAAGCCTGGTCCTCTTCAGCCACTTTGCTGAATTCTGCTGACTGCCGGTAGGCTTCCACCTTGCTCTCCGCGACCTTGGCGGCCTTCTTCTCGTGAAGGCTGGTGACAGCGGTGAAAGAAAGCTGCCACAGGCAGGCGATTGCGAGCAGGATGGCTACGAACCTAATTGCACCTTTGCTTTGCATAACTATTGAATGATAAAATTATAATCCAAAAATAGTTTGCAAAGTTAGTGAATTTCCTGAAAGAAAACTATACCTTATACAAGATTTTACAGATTCCTGAGGAGGTTGTTGAGGTTGACCCTCTTGTCGATGAGGGCGCGGAGCTCGCTGATAGGGACGCGCTCCTGGGCCATGGTATCCCTCTCGCGTACGGTCACGCAGCCGTCTTCGAGCGACTGGTGGTCGACGGTGATGCAGAAAGGAGTGCCTATGGCGTCCTGGCGGCGGTAGCGCTTGCCTATGGAGTCCTTCTCCTCGTACTGGCAGTTGAAATCGTACTTGAGGTCGTCCATGACCTTCTGCGCGAGCTCGGGCAGGCCGTCTTTCTTCACGAGCGGCAGCACGGCGGCCTTCACCGGGGCCAGAGGGGCGGGGATGCTGAGGACCACGCGGCTCTCGCCGTTCTCCAGCTGCTCCTCCTTGTAGGAGTTGGACAGAACTGCCAGCACCATACGGTCTACGCCGATGGAAGTCTCCACCACGTAGGGAGTGTAAGCGGCGCCCTCTTCGGGGTCGAAGTACTCGATTTTGCGGCCGGAGTACTGCTGGTGCCTTCCGAGGTCCCAGTTAGTGCGGCTGTGGATGCCTTCCAGCTCCTTGAATCCGAAGGGGAAGCGGAACTCGATGTCGGTGGCGGCGTTGGCGTAGTGGGCGAGCTTCTCGTGGTCGTGGAAGCGGTAGTTCTCAGCTCCCATACCGATGTTGACGTGCCACTTCATGCGCTGCTCCTTCCACTTTGCGAACCACTCCAGCTCGGTGCCGGGCTTGATGAAGAACTGCATCTCCATCTGCTCGAACTCGCGCATGCG
>JAFSVP010000071.1 GCA_017444905.1 Bacteroidales bacterium | reverse complement strand
GGCCCCGGGTTCTCCCCCGCTTCGATGCTGGAAGTGGCGAGGGCCGGCGCAGATTACATCGACGTGGCCGTGGAGCCCCTTTCATGGGGCAAGATACATCCCGACGTGATTACCGTGCGCGAGATGCTCCGCGACGACGGGTTCCTCGTGAAAGATATCAATATGGATGCCTATATGCAGGTGCGTTCGCTCACCCAGGAATTCATAGACGACTTCCTCGGCTACTGGATCAACCCCGGCAACTCGAGGATGACCTCGCTGCTCGTGGGCTGCGGACTGCCCGGAGGCATGATGGGTTCGATGATGGCCGACCTCAAGGGCTTCCAGAACGCCATCAACGCCGCCGAGAAGGCTTCCGGCAAGCCGGTCAGCGACCTTGACACGCTTATGGTGAAGCTCTTCAAGGAAGTGGAATATGTATGGCCCCGCCTCGGATACCCGCCGCTCGTAACCCCTTTCAGCCAGTATGTAAAGAACACGGCCCTGATGAACCTCTTCGCGATGGCCCAGGGCAAGGAGCGCTTCAGCACCATCGACAAGGATACCTGGGGAATGATTCTCGGCAAGATGGGTCGCCTCCCCGGCGAGCCGGCCGAAGAAATCAAGGCCCTCGCAAAGGAGAAGGGGCTGGAATTCTACACCGGCAACCCCCAGGACGAATATCCCGACGAGCTCCCGAAGTTCCGCAAGATGATGGAAGAGGAAGGCTGGGACTGCGGGCAGGACGACGAAGAGCTCTTCGAGCTTGCGATGCACGAGCGCCAGTACCGCGACTACCGCAGCGGAGTGGCCAAAGAGCGCTTCAACCACGACCTTGAGGAGCTGAAGGCGAAAGCCGGTGCTCCCATAGTGGTAAAGCGCCCCGTCGTGGAAATGCCGCAGTTCGACATTGAAGAATACACTTCCAAATATCCTTCGGCCGTGCCCGTACAGGCTCCGTCCAAGGGCAGGCTTCTCTGGCAGATAGATATGACCGGCGATTCTTCCGCCCCCGTGGCCGGAACAGCGGTTGAGGCCGGCAAGGCCTGCGGGTATGTCCAGACGAGGTACGGGCTCGAAGAAATCGTCGCCGCACGCAACGGACGCATCGTAGCAGTCACCGCCCCCCAGGGCAAGGAAGTGGCCAAAGGTGAAATAATAGCATTCGTGGAATAATGGAGAACTACAACAAGCAGCTCTCGGAAGAGCAGCGCGCCAAACTGGCGGCGGTAAAGCACGTGGCCCTCGATATGGACGGGACCATATATCTTGGCAACAACATTTTCCCCTACACGATAGAGTTCCTCGACAGACTCACCCGGGCTGGCATAAGCTATTCGTTCCTCACCAACAACCCCACGAAATCGGTGGCCGATTATCTGAAGAAGCTCGCCGGAATGGGAATTGAGGCCGGCGAAGACAATATGTACACGACGTCACTCGCCGCCATCGACTACATCAAGCGTACCTGGCCAGGGGCGAAACGCATCTTTTTCCTCGGAACTCCCTCGATGATAAGCCAGTTCGAGAAGGCCGGATTCGAATCGTGCGACGACGACGCCTCCGACCGTCCGGACATCCTCGTAGTGGCGTTCGACCCCACGCTGGTGTATTCCCGCCTTTGCAGGGCCTCGTGGTGGGCATCCCAGGGCATACCCTACGTCGCCACCAATCCCGACCGCGTCTGCCCCACCGACCAGCCAACCGTCCTCGTGGACTGCGGCTCCCTGCAGAAATGCATAGAGCACGCCACCGGCCGCAGGCCCGACATAGTTCTCGGAAAGCCCGACCCCACCATGCTTGACGGAATACGTCTCAGGCACGGCCTGCAGCCGAGTGAAATCCTAATGGCAGGCGACCGCATCTACACCGACACGGCCATGGCCCACAACGCCTCGGCTGTGGGGTGCCTGGTTCTCAGCGGTGAAACCACGCTCGAAACGGCCCTCGGAGTAGCCGAAAAGGAGAAGGCCTGCAAGGCTGTCGGCACCGAACCGGAATTCTACGCCCCCGACTTCATAGTGCGCGACATCGCCGAGCTCGGAGAGCTTCTGGTTGAAAGCAGGAAGGGATGAGGGGCGACAACGACTTCACGAGGCTGGAACTGAGCCTGCCGAACGCAAGGAAGAACTACCGTTACTTCCGTTC
>JAFSVP010000070.1 GCA_017444905.1 Bacteroidales bacterium | reverse complement strand
TGTTGAGAGATACTGTCTTGTAGCTTTGTGTGTCCACTGTCTTGATCTTTAAATGGTTAATATTATGTCGCGATCCCTTTGTATATAAGGGGTCGCAAAGGTAGAAAATATTTCTCAATTTTCAAAGGTCGCGCTTGCGAATTCAATTTTTTAACCTATCTTTGCAGTCCGCAAATCACGCGGCGGGGTAGCTCAGCTGGTTAGAGCGTCGGATTCATAATCCGGAGGTCGTGGGATCATGCCCCACCCCCGCTACAGAATGACTTAACACAGAATCCACAAGTCTCAGGCTTGTGGATTTTTTCGTATTATATATCAGCGCTATCCTTCCTCAGGGCCGTGTCAGGGAGCTGTTTCTGGCTGTCGCTATCTTCTATTTGTAAGGTTTTTAGCTGATTTGTGGACGGCGAAAAAAGGGAAACGACATTCTCACAAGATTTATTGCAGATTTGGATTTGATTTGTATATTTGCATTGTCATTGGGAAATGACGTTCTTTAAGCTTATGCAAGGCATCCCATCCCAAGTGAGATGCCTTTTTTTTATCCTCTCAGAGAACTAGGGCCAACGGGTGTAGTTTGCAACCCGCCGGAAAGCGTTTCACAAGCTTAAAGAACATCCAATGAAAAGAAACGGCTTTATTCCTGCTGGCACGAAACTTCAAGTTGAAGTCAGAATGCCCGGTCTTACCCGCGTGAGTTCGTACTCTCGGATTCAGAACGGCAAGACAGTGAAAGTCCGGTCTTACTACAGACGCTCTTGGGAAGCCGAAGTAGTATCCGTCCGGATCAGTACCAATTAAAGGTAGTCTTCTTCCGTCCCTGCGGCCCGGGGAGAGCTTCGGCTCTCCTTTTCTTTTTGTAAATGGTGGCGGTTGAATTCTCGGCGGAAAAACCTATATTTGTATCTGGTTGCTTTTATTTGCGACAATTAGTTCATTGGCACATATAAGGGCGCACTTTATATCCGGCGGTTATAGTCCCTGCTTGTGGTTCAGCTGTATATTTTGCGTCGTTAAAGAAATAGTTTCAGGTCGTGGGATCATGCCCCACCCCCGCTACAGAAGAAACTCCACGGCTTTCGGGCCGTGGAGTTTTTGTATTGATCCCATCCTTTGCCGAGACTCGTTTTGAAATGACGGGGCGAATGACTATCTTTGGCTTCCGATGAAGCACGAAATCGCGATTCCCGGCACCGGAGCCCTCGGAGAGGCGGCGAAAGAATTCCTGAAACAGACGGCAGGAAGCAGACTGATAGCCTTCTACGCCCCTATGGGCGCAGGCAAGACTACTTTCATCTCCGCCCTGTGCCGCGAGCTCGGAGTAGATGAAGACGCCGTCGGCTCCCCCACCTTCGCCCTCGTGAACGAATACCGCACCCGCAGCGGCGAGAGCATCTTCCATTTCGACTTCTACCGCATCGAAAGCCTTGCGGAAGCACTCGACACCGGCCTCTACGACTATCTCGACAGCGGCAGCCTCTGCCTTATGGAATGGCCCGGGAACGTAGAGGCCCTGCTCCCCGAAGAGACGCTGAAGGTAAGCATAAGGGTGTGCGATGACGGCAGCCGCATACTGGAGTGGGAGCAATAAAGCGAAGCTCCACACTACACGCTGCGAAAGCAAACCACAGATAACGAACGACAACACAAGCACAATAACACAATACCTGATAAAATGAGAAAACTGACACTCCTTATCGCAGCGATTGCCGTTTCCGCATCACTTGCGGCAAAAGACTACACTCTCGAATCGCCCGACAAGAGCATTCGCGTAAGCATTTCCGACGCCGGCGGCGTAAGCTATAGCGTTGAGCGGGCGGGCACCCCCATCCTTGCCAAGTCTTGCATTTCGATGACCCTGGCCGACGGCACCGTCTTCGGAGCCGCAGGCAGATTCAAGGCGACAAAGCGCAGCGTCGACGTGACTCTTCCCGTCGCCAACTTCAAGCGCTCCTCCGTGCGCGACAACTTCAACGAGTTGAAACTCAGCGCAAAGAAGTATGACATCGTGTTCCGCGCCTACGACGACGGCGTAGCCTACCGCTTCATCTCGAAGTGCGGCAAGGCCATAGTCAAATCAGAGCAGGCCGAGTTCAATTTCGCCGAAGACTGGCCCCTTTTCGTCCCCTACGTGCGCGAAAAGCCCCAGGGAAGCTTTGACGAGCAGTATTTCAACAGCTTCGAAAACACTTATGCCCACCACAAGCTCAGCGAGTGGCAGAGTGGACGCCTCTCCTTCCTGCCCCTCACCGTGGAGGCAAAGGACGGCGTAACGGTATGCGTCACCGAATCCGACCTCGACGACTATCCGGGAATGTTCCTCTTCAACGGAGATGCCTCCAGCCGTCTTGCCGGAGTGTTCGCACCCGTGCCCGACAAGGTCGAACAGGGCGGCCACAACCAGCTGCAGGGAATGGTGAAGACCCGCAAGGATTTCATAGCCGAATGCGAAGCCTCACGCGCCTTCCCCTGGAGGGTGGTGGCCATCGTGCCCGAAGCAAGGCTCCTTGCCCAGAGCGACCTTACCTGGCGCCTGGGCGCCCCCGCCGAAGAGCGTGACTGGAGCTGGGTGAAGCCCGGCAAGGTAGCCTGGGACTGGTGGAATGCCTGGAACATATACGGCGTCGATTTCGAGGCCGGCATCAATAACGATACCTATAAATATTACATCGACTTCGCCGCGGCAAACGGCATCGAGTATGTGATTCTCGACGAGGGCTGGGCAGTGAAAAAGCAGGCCGACCTTATGCAAGTCATCCCCGAAATCGACCTCCCCGAGCTTTGCGCCTACGCTGAAAAGCGCAACGTCGGCCTCATCCTCTGGGCCGGTTACTGGGCCTTCAACCGCGACATGGAAGGAGTCTGCAAGCACTATTCG